>JARFRG010000115.1 GCA_029287375.1 Boseongicola sp.
GGGACCAACGGAACTGATCCACGATGTCTATCCAATCAAGCTTGTAGCCAGAATTCGTTAAAATTGCGACGTCGCGCGCAAAGGTGACAGGGTTACAAGACACGGATGCGATCCGTTGCACTTTTGCAGCAGCGATTTCGATCATCTGCGCTTCGGCACCAGCGCGGGGCGGGTCGATGACGATGGCGTCGAAGGCCTGTAGCTCGTCTGGCGTCAATGGACGGCGAAACAAGTCCCTGCGTTCAGTTGTGACGCGTTTGACAGAGGTGGCATGGCGCCAGCCGCCGTTCAATGCATCGAGCAATGACTGCTCACTTTCGACGGCATGTACTTCGGACTTAAGCGATACCGGAAGCGTAAATGTGCCACAGCCAGCAAAGAGATCGACGACTTTCTTTGCTGGACCTACGGCGTCCTCGACAGACGACAAGAGCGCAGCACTGCCTTCCGCGGTTGCTTGCAAAAAAGCGCCGGGCGGAATTGGCACTGGCGCTGTTCCCATCATCAATATGGGTGCCGCACGCTGTGCGAGAACCTCGTCGTCCCAACTTAGCCGCGCGAACCCTGCCTCGTTTGAAATCGCGATGAGCGTTTGATGCAGTGCCGGATCAATTGGTTTCCCGTCGGCGACTGAGACGTCCAAACCCGTATCGGTATCCGTGACGGACAAGCGAAGCGCGCTTTTTCGCGATGCCCCGGCGCGGGTGATTTCTTCAAGGGCTGGTATGGCAGCCGCCAGCGAGGGCCGGATAATCTTGCAGTCTGGAACCCCGATCAGAGTATCGCTCGACGGGGCGTGAAACCCTATGACGGCACCCTTCTTTGTCCGTTTGCCGGTGAACGTCGCACGACGCCGCGACGCTGGCGGAGACGTATGCAGTCGGCGCAGCGGGGCGCTCAGACCAACCGCTTCGAGGGCGCGGGTCACAACGTCTTGCTGCCATCGCGCCACAAATGCATCCGACGCGTGCTGAAGTGAACAGCCGCCGCATGTCTTGAAATGCCTGCACGTTGGGGAAACACGATCTGTGGAAGGCGTGATAATACGGGGTGACGAAAGGCGCGTGCCGTCCGTTTCGCCCTCGACGACTTCGCCAGGCAAGGTGCGTGCGACGAAGATTGGGCCTCGCGCGATACCGTCTCCGTGATGGCCAAGTCGTTCAATTGTGAATGTCGCCATTTATTCGGCTGCCTCCTGGACGCCAATAAAACCACCGGACTGGCGCTGCCAGAACCGGGCGTACACACCGTTGTTGTCGAGCAGATCACTGTGCGTGCCTTCCTCGACAATGCGTCCGGCCTCGAGAACGACAATGCGATCCATTCGTGCGATCGTGGAAAGTCGGTGGGCAATCGCGAGGACCGTCTTGCCCTCCATGACCTCGTCGAGCGCGGTTTGAATGGAGGCCTCGACTTCGGAATCCAGAGCGCTTGTTGCCTCGTCCAGAACAAGGATCGGGGCGTCTTTCAGAATTGCGCGCGCAAGCGCGATGCGCTGCCGCTGCCCGCCCGAAAGTTTGACACCGCGCTCACCCAGATGCGCATCGTACCCGGTTCGACCCCTGTGATCTTCCAGATCCAAAATGAACTCATGCGCCTCTGCGCGCCGGGCAGCCTCGATCATTTCGCTCTCGGTTGCGCCCGGCTTGCCGTATAGAATGTTCTCGCGCGCCGAGCGATTAAACATGGCAGTTTCTTGCGTGACCATGCCGATCTGACGTCTCAGGCTTTCTTGCGTGACGCCCTTCACATTGTGCCCGCCGACTTCGACACGTCCAATTTCCGTGTCGTAGAGCCTGAGCAAGAGCGAAACGAGTGTCGACTTTCCTGCCCCGGACGCGCCGACGATACCAAGCTTTTCACCTGCGTTAATGTGTAGATCAATCGCTTCGACGCCGCCCTTCTTGCGCCCATAGGCGAAAGTGACGCCGGTAAATGCAACTGTCGGATCGCTCGCGACAAGCGTATTTGCGCCGGGAGTGTCGGTTAGGGTGCGCGGCGGCGTAAGAGTGTTCATGCCGTCTTCGACTTCTCCGACATTCGAGTAGATCGCCATCAAGACGTGGCTGACCCAACCCGTCATCTGTGCAATGCGGATCGAAATCGCGCCTGCGGCCGCGATGTCACCCGGGGACGCTGCACCCTGGCTCCAGAACCAAAGCGTGCCGCCAATCAGCATAACCGGAACAATTCCGGCAACTGCCATAAGGCAAAACCGGAAGACAGCGGCGATGATGCCATAGTCAAGCGCGCGTTCCCGAAAGGTCCGTACCGCTTCGGTCGCGGCAGTTTCCTCATAGGCGTCGTGCGCAAAGAGCTTAACGGTTTTGACGTTGGTGATGGTGTCGACGATTTGCCCCGTGACCATCGCGCGTGCATTTGCCCGCGCTTTGGATCGTTTTCGGATCCGCGGCATGAACCAGCGGATCATCAAGAGGTACAGGACCAGCCACACGCCCAGCGCCAACGCCATCCAGCCATTGATCGATGTCAGCAAAAGCGCCGAGGCGACAAGCGAAGCAATGGCGAAGAACAAGACGTTGATGACTTCGCCTGCGACGTCTGTGATTGCGCGCGAGGTTTGCATTTGTTTCTGCGCAATGCGCCCTGCAAAGTCGTCGTCGAAAAACGTCACTGCCTGCCCAAGGGTCCATCGGTGCAGTCTGGTTAGAACGAGGGGGTTGAGGTTGGGCAAGACAACAACCGAGTTCGCCATGGAAGACAGGCCAAAAAAGAGCGGGCGGGCGACGACGAAGAAACCAAGGACGAGAAGAACAAGCGCCCAGTTTGTCGTGAAAAAGCTGTCAGGACTGGTCCCAAGTGCTGTGTCGACCACAAAGCCCAGCAAAATTGCGGACATGACTTCGAGGGTGCCGGCCGCCGCCGAAATCAGACCCGCAACCAAAAGCACGGGAAACGAGCCTGCCAAAGCCCAGCGGAAGAACGCCGCCAGAGTTCGAGGCGGATCGCCGTCCGCGGGCTGAAAGGCATCAATCAGCTCTGCCGCGCGACGCATCATTCCGCTGCCTCCGTTTCGGTGCCAATAAACCCGCCAGATTGCCGGTTCCAGAACCGAGCATATAGCCCGTTTTCAGCCAAAAGCGCACTGTGCGTTCCTTGCTCGACGATATGACCCCCGTCCAGAACCAAAATGCGGTCCATCTGGGCGATAGTCGAAAGCCGGTGCGCAATCGCGATGACTGTCTTGCCCGCCATCATGCCATAGAGCGTCTTCTGGATCTCGGCTTCGACTTCGGAATCAAGAGCGCTTGTTGCCTCGTCGAGAATAAGGATTGGGGCGTCTTTCAGGATGACGCGTGCCAAAGCGATCCGCTGACGTTGGCCGCCAGACAGCTTTACGCCTCGTTCACCAACGTGAGCGTCATAGCCGGTACGACCCTCCGGATCTGCAAGATCAAGAATGAACTCATGGGCCTCGGCGCGATGCGCGGCCTCAATCATTTCGGCATCGGTCGAGTCTGGCCGCCCGTAGAGAATATTGTCACGGACTGAGCGATGCAAAAGCGAGCTGTCTTGTTGCACCATCCCGATTTGGGCGCGCAAGCTGTCCTGCGTTACCTTCGTGATATCCTGACCGTCGATCTGGATAACACCCCCATCGGGGTCATAAAACCGCAGGAGCAGCTTTACGAAGGTTGATTTGCCTGCACCTGACCGTCCGATAAGGCCGATCTTTTCTCCTGCTTGAAGAGTAAGGTCGATAAGGTCGAGGCCACCAGAATCTTTGCCATAGTGGTGCGATAGGGCTTTCATTTCAATCTGACCGTCAGTCAGCTGAAGCGCTTTGGCATCTGGAGCGTCGACCAGCGCGATAGGCTGCGCGATGGTTTCCATACCCTCGGCGACAACACCGAGATTTCGGAAAAACGACGACAAGGACCACATGATCCAGCCTGTCATCGCATTGAGTCGCAACACAAGCGCCGATGCGACGGCGACGACACCGACAGTTGCAGAACCTGTCGACCAGAGCCAAATGCCCCAGCCAACAACCGCTACCGTGAGAAACCCGTTAATCAGATTGAGAAAGACGTCCATGATCGTGTAGAGGCGCATCTCGCGCTGAAAGGTCACCCGAGACTGCTCAATTGCGTCGCGGGCGTAGTCCTGTTCGCCGTGGGTGTAAGCAAACATCTTGACGGAATGAATGTTGGTATAGCTGTCCACGACGCGCCCGGTGACAGCGCTTCGGGCGTCGGACGCAGCTTTGCTGGCAGGGCCAACCCGTCGAATAACCCAGCGAACAAGCATCAGATACAGGACAAGCCAGACCGCCAGTGGGATCATCAGCCGGGGATCTGCCCCCGACAGCAAGATGAAAGCGCCCCCCACATAGGCAAGTGAATAGGCCATTGCATCAAAGACCTGAAAAACCGCCTCTCCGGCTGCTGGAGGTGTTTGCATGATCCGGTTCGCAATGCGCCCGGCGAAATCATTCTCGAACCATCCAACCGATTGCCGCAGTACATGACTGTGCGCACGCCATCGGATTAGCGTCCCGAAATTCGGCATGATCGCATTGTTCAGAAAGCCGACATCAACCATCTGAAGAATGGGACGCAGAATCAAAAGAAACGCTGCAAGTAATCCCATTTCGAGACCATAAGTTGCCCAATAGGTTTCTGGGTTGGCGTCAGTCAACGTATCAACAAGCCGACCGAGATAGGCGATAAGCCAGATTTCGATAAGGGCGCTGACCATGGTCAAGATGCCTGTGATAGCAAAAACGCGCCTAAACGGCTGGCAATAGTCCCAGATAAAGGACCATAGGGTTTGAGGCGGACTATCGGTGATTGGATAGTCGCAATAAGGATCGATGAGGTTTTCAAAATAGCGAAACATGGCGGGCGCTCCGGTCGGTCGAGCTAAAGGCAAAATGAAGGGGTTGGCACGGTGCGAACCCAAATACAGGATCGGACCGATTAGCTATCCGGGATACAAATCCTGTAAATCATCTTGCGCCCTCCTTATTCGGCACGGCTTTGGTAGCTGAACAAACCCGGCCTGTCATCCCTCTTTGAGCGCAATCTCGATCAAGCGCTCTTTCTCAAGCTGGAATTTGCTTTCGACCCAGGCCGTCTCTGCACGACGGAGCGCGGCCCCGAGGGCCGGGCCTTGTCGGTCCTCCAAAAGATCTCTGGCCGTGATCGGACAGGTCGCTGCTACGGCCTCTAGAATCGTTTTTTCAGTGTCGGGGGGCAACGCGCTTTCCATCAGCGCATGCCGGATAAGAACTACGCTCCAAGCGGTGTCGGCTCCGTGCCGCCAAGCGATTTCGGACAGGCTTTCGGTGCTAGACACAAAGCCGGATAAAAGGCGGCGTTGTCTTTCTTCGATGCGCGTCAGCCGCAGATTTTCGCTGACATTCTCGCCCCCCAAAACCACAAGTCGGCGGACGGAGTCTGGCACTTGTTTCGCGGCACGTTCAAGATGCACCAGTGGCGCGATCCATCGCGGATCAGCCCCCGAGAGTATGCGGCCAAGCGCACCTGTCGCCATCATGCCCGCAAGCGCCGGCGCTGGATCAGGGGCCGCCAGCAACTTGCGCATTTCCGCGCCAATGCGTTCTTCTGCCAGTGTTTCAAGGCCATCCAGATTGGCGGCAATCGCCGCAATTGCGTCAGGATCCAGGCCTGCTGACGGGTTGCCGTATTGCGCATGAAATCGAAAGAAGCGAAGGCTTCGGAGAAAATCTTCACGGATGCGCGCATTGGCGTCTTCGATGAACCGCACGTAGTGGTTTTGCAGGTCGCCGATGCCTGAAAGCGGGTCGTGCACGCGCCCGCTGGCGTCCGCATAGAGCGCATTCATCGTGAAGTCCCGGCGTCGCGCGTCTTCGGTCATGCTGTCGGTAAAGGCGACCACGGCGTGCCGTCCGTCCGTTTCTATGTCACGGCGAAAGGTTGTGATCTCGTAGGGTATCGTGTCGGAAATTACGGTTATTGTACCGTGGTCAATGCCCGTTGGAATGGCCTTGAGTCCGGTTTTTTGGGCCAGCGCCAGAGTCTGTTCGGGCGTGGCCGACGTCGCAATATCAATGTCTGTGACCGGCACGCCAAGCAAGGCATTCCTGACGCAGCCGCCCACGGCATAGGCCTGATGACCGGCGTCTTCGAGCATCTTAAACACGCGCTGCGTCGATGTCTGTTTCAGCCAGTTTTCATCAATTTGCCTTTTCGGTCATCCGGTCGGCCAGGGCGCATAACATACGCGCCGTCGCGCCCCAAATGTAATAGGGTCCAAAGGGTACGGTAAAGTAGGCGCGGCGCATTCCGCGCCAACGGCGAGACTGTATAGAGTAATTTGTCCGTTCAAGAACATGGGCCAGAGGGACTTCGAACACCTCTGCAACTTCGCCAACCTCGGGGGACGGCTCAAACGGGCCAACAATCATCGCAAGCACCGGAGTCACCTGAAAGCCCGTAACAGTTTCATGGCAAGGAAGCGTCCCGATCACGTCAACGGTTTCTGACGGGAGCCCAATTTCTTCATGGGCCTCGCGCAGCGCCGCAAACACGGCATCGCGGTCGCCGGGATCTACTTTGCCGCCTGGAAATGCGATTTGCCCCGGGTGGTGTTTGAGTGTCGGCGCCCGCTTTGTAAGCAAGACATTTGGTCCGGTACGGCCCTCAACAAGTGCCACCAGAACGGCCGCCGGTCTGAGTTTCCGCCCCTCGGGCAATACCACGTCTGGGCTAAGGTCATAATCCGACGACGGTGATTCATTTTTTGCCAGCGCCTGCAGCAGGCGCTGGCGAAGATCACTGTCCATTTTGCTCGGCTTCAAATCCGAGCGACTTTGGATCAAATTCATAGTGCGCTCCGCAAAACTGGCAGTCTGCGGTCACTATCCCTTCGTCCGTGGTCATATGGCCAATGTCACGCGCCGAATAGATCGAGAGTGTTTGCAGAACACGATCGTGCGAGCACGTACATCCGAACTGGATAGGCTGCGCTTCGAATACGCGTGGTCCATCTTCGTGAAAGAGACGCACAAGAAGATCTGTCGGCTGCACGGTCGGGCCAATCAGTTCGACTTCTTCTGCTGTATCCAGCAAAATATTGACGTGGTTCCAGTTTTCGTTCTCTTCGCCTTCAAGGACGTCGTTTGCATTTAACAAACCGTCCTCGCCAGAGCCGCCTTCCTTCGCAAATGGCGACGCTTTTGGCATTTGCTGCAGCATAACGCCGCCTGCGCGCCAGTGCATGGCTTCGCCCGGCTCTGGATTTCGACCAAAACTGAGCGCAAACCGGGTCGGCAGTTGCTCGGATTGTGCAAAATACGTTTCAGCGCATGACGACAGCGAACCGCCGGCAATCGGGGTAATTCCCTGATAGGGCGTGGTTCCCTCGCCCTGATCTATCAAGATCGCGAAGTACCCTTTCCCAATTTGGCTGAAGGGATCAGCTGAATGATCCAGCCGCTCGTCGTCATAACTGGCAAAGGCACGAATTCTAGCAGGCTCACCATCATCGGTCGGCCCATAATAGTCAGTGGCGATTAAGCGCGCCGGACCGCTGCCACGGATTTGGATCGACAACTTCCACCGAAGCTTGATGGTTTGCCCGATCAATGCCGTGAGCACACATGCCTCGGCCACCAATGCTTCGATCAAAGGCGGGTAATTGTGTTGCGACAAGACCTGCTGCAGCACCCCATCAAGTCGCGCAACGCGGCCCCGGGTGTCGGTTCTGTCAAGTTGGAACGGAAGGACTGTATCGTCCCAAGCGATTTTCGAGCCAATGTTCATGGGGTTTCCTTGCGCGGCGCGCGGGTGCATACCGCGACTATATAGGGGCTGCAAGTCGAGGACCAAGGGGATGATTCCGCGAATAGGCGAACCAGTGCAATTGGACCGCGTTTATAAGCAGCGACCCGGCGTCTATGCCGTACTCCTGCGGGGGCATCATATCTTGATGACACATCAAGCCGCGCCGACGCCAGAGTTTCAGCTTCCGGGGGGTGGTATTGATCCGGGCGAGCATCCAATTCCGGCCTTGCACCGTGAGGTTCTTGAAGAGACGGGCTGGCGTATTGGTCGACCACGCCGGCTTGGTGCTTTTCGGCGATTCACCTTTATGCCCGAGTACAATCTTTGGGCTGAGAAAGTTTGCCACGTCTACTTTGCGCGTCCCGCCGTAAGGTTTGGACCTCCAACTGAGACGGATCACATGGCGGTTTGGATGGGCGCTACTGAAGCCGTCCGTCTTGTCGCCAACGATGGAGATCGGCTGTTTCTCGGTAGGTTTTTGCCCTAAGCCAAGACGTTTCGCTCAATCAATACGGCCGACAGATCGTCTGGAAATTCTGTGAGGCCGGATACTTCGGAAAGCGCGCGCTTTATGGCGTCGACAAATTGAAGCCCTGACTTGTCGCGGTGCGTGATCAACAGATCCCTCAATCCCGACTCGTCCAATAACGTCCCGGCACTGTCTATTGGGCACTCTGTCATCCCGTCGGAATGCAGGAGCAGACGATCCCCAGGATTTAGGAAAATGTCGAAGGCGGAGTATTCGGCGTCCGGGATCAGGCCAATCGGCATCCCAAAAGAAGAAACAAATTCGATTGTTTTGTCCTTGCGTAAGACTGCGGGGCTTGGATGGCCGGCCTGAGCAAGCCGGACGTGACCGGTCTCAAAGTCGACGTCAGCCAAGACCATTGTGAGGTACCGGTCCGTCACGATCTCGGCGAGAAGAAGGTCATTCAGATTTCTGCAAACGGCTTCGGGCGGCAACATCGTCCACCTTCCGGCTGAATCGAGCGTGAGGGCGAGATTCCTGTCGGGAGATGCCGGATTCAACAATCCAGCGATACGAGCCGTCATCAATGCCGAAGCCACGCCGTGCCCGGCGACGTCAACAGAATAGATGCCGAAACGATGGTCAGAAATCGGGAACAGCCCAACCAAATCACCGCCAACATGCCCGCTGGGCTCATAAAGCATCGACACCTGACCCCCGGGGAGGTCAAAGAACCGCTCGGGAACGAGTGCCTGTTGAAAATTGCGCGCTTCGGCCAGATCGCGATCAATCGCGACGTAAACGTCCTGAAGTTCTTTTAGAGTTTTGCTGAGCAGATCGTTCTTGGCCACGAGGTCGCGCTGGGCAGAAATCACTCGCACGCCTGCGGCTATCCTCGCCTTCATCTCAACAACATTGAAAGGCTTGGACAGGAAATCATCCGCCCCACTCTCAAGGCCCTCGGCTAACACCTCGCGTTCGGTCTGTGCAGTAAGCAGAATAAAATATGCAGGGCTCTTGCCCATCAGTTCGCGGAAGTGGCGGCAGAATTCGACCCCAGACATCCCAGGCATCATCCAGTCACTGATAACCAACTCAACGTCCCCTGCACGGCAGATATCTAGCGCGGCAATGCCGCTGTCCGCTTCGATTGGCGTAAACCCCCAACGAGAAAGCGTTTTCGCCAAAAGGCGCCGCTGCGCACGGCTGTCGTCGACAACCAAGACAGTCCCTGGTTGAAATGCCGGATCGGCACGTGGTTTCGATGGCAGTGTGACGTTCATCCACCTATCTTGCGCTGTCGGTGATTAACGTCCCGTAAAAGCTAAAACTTTTCTCAATGCCTCAAAATGCGAAACTCTGCGTTAACGGTTTTTGGCGCACGAAAGGGCAATCTCTTGAGGGTCAGGCACGATGATTGATTGGGGCAGAATCGAGGAGCTAAGAACAGAGGTTGGCGAAGATGATTTTGCTGAGGTTATCGAGATGTTCCTCGACGAGGCATCTGAGGTCATTGAAAGGATTTGTGAGAGTGCGACCGACAGCCTAGCTGAGGACCTCCACTTCCTAAAGGGGAGCGCTTTGAATATCGGGTTCGCGCGTCTGAGCATCATATGCCGCGATTCCGAACGCCTGATGGAAAGGACACCAGCCGACGACGTTGATGTTGCCAGCATTCGACAATCTTTCGAGGCCTCAAGGGTCGCTTTCGCGGAACGCCTTCTTGCTGGATGATCAGCACATCGGAGGCTCGCCCCGAGAGGTTCGGGTTCACTTAATGATTCGCTGGATAAAGAGCTTGCGCAAAACGCTCCCGGCTTTTGTCCCTAAACGCGCGTCTATTTAGCCAATGATGCGCGATTTGCGCCGCGCTGGAAACAAACGGGGCAGATGTGGCGGCAACTCGCTCGTGTACCACGAAGACCCATGACGATGTGCTTCTGAGACAATACCATCATTCCTAACCAGAAACGCGCACTCGAACGAACACCGCGAAAACCCGAAGGAAGTATCAATGAAGACCACGATCAAAGCCTCTCTCACTGCCTTAATGATGTCCAGCGTTGCGATCGGTGCTGTCGCAACAATTGGCACATTCTCGGGCGCTGACGCTGCCTATGCCAAGTCAGAAAAGAGCGGAGAGAAGTCTGGCAAAAGTCGCGGAAAATCAGCAGAGTCGCGCGGAAGCAAGGGAAAGTCAGAGCAAAATTCCACCTCGCGGGGCAGCTCTGGAGGAGGGGTTGAGGCGTTCTTTATGAAATTGACCGGCCAAGAAAAGAAGGCCGCAAAGTCGCGCGCACCCGTAAAAGCCGCCAAGGCGCCGCAGGTCGCAAAGCCCAAAGCAGCTGATGGCGCGTTTCATCCTAGCGAGCTTGGCAATATGAACGGCGCACTGAACGCCAATATCAATGCAGTTCTGGCGCATATTCGGAACGGCGATACAAACGGACCGGTTGGCAGCATGGCCGCGCTGGCCGTCGCGGAATTGAATGCGGTTGGTGCAGACGAAACGATCGCACTGGCCGATAAGTTCACGGCACTCGATACGCTGCTGATCGAAAACGGATACATCGACGAAGAAGGAAATGCCGATTTAGCTGCCTATCAGGATGCGCTGCTGGCAACGCCTGGCAATGGCGATATTCCAGAAATCAAAGCCGCGATTGACGCCGAGGATGCAGTGGCCCTTGCAGGCCTCCTTGAAATCAACGGCTTTGAAGATCTCGCCGCTTATGAACTTTATCGTGACGGCGAAGCCGGAGATCCACCAATTGACGTGATTGACGGCTTGGCGTCAGAGTTGGATGGACTAGACGCGCCCGATGAGGACGCTGTCGCAAAAGCAAACGAAGACATTCAGGCCCGCAGAGATGCTGAACTTGCAATGCTGGAGCTTTGGAACAAGAACGCCGACACATCCGAAGAGATCACCGAAGATGAGCAGGCATTGCTCAAAGAGCTTTATGATCGTCTGGAGGGCAATGAAGATGCGATTGCCGCCGCAATTCAGTCGGCGGGTGCTGACGACGAAATGGCCGAAGATCTGGATGACGATATCGTTGATTGCGGCGATCCAGAATCCTGCGAGGACGATGAAGAACTTATGGCGTTGGCCGAATAGTCTGGCTTTCCGCGACCTCTGCTAATTGGGCGGTCCTTATGGGCCGCCCTTTTCCATCTTTGATCCGCTTGTTCCTCAAGCGAAAACATCCTAAACGCGCTCGAGTCCAAGTTCATTCGCGCCGGGGGGTTTTATGTCCACGCCCAAAAAAGTTGTTCTCGCCTATTCAGGCGGCCTCGATACTTCGATCATCCTGAAATGGTTGCAGACAGAGTATGGCTGCGAAGTCGTTACCTTCACGGCCGATCTTGGTCAGGGCGAAGAGCTTGAACCCGCGCGACAGAAGGCGGAATTGCTGGGCGTCTCCGAGATTTTCATTGAAGATCTGCGCGAGGAATTTGTACGTGATTTCGTGTTCCCGATGTTTCGGGCAAATGCGCTATACGAAGGCCTTTACCTTCTTGGAACGTCAATTGCGCGCCCCTTGATTTCAAAGCGTCTCGTCGAGATCGCCGCCGAAACCGGCGCTGACGCCATTGCCCATGGGGCGACTGGAAAAGGCAATGACCAAGTCCGGTTCGAGCTAAGTGCGTACGCTCTAAATCCAGACATCAAGGTGATCGCACCTTGGCGTCTTTGGGATTTGACGAGTAGAACCAAGCTGATTGATTTTGCCGAGAAAAATCAAATTCCAATCGCCAAGGATAAGCGCGGCGAGGCTCCTTTCAGTGTGGATGCGAACCTTCTGCATACCTCTTCCGAGGGCAAGGTTCTTGAAGATCCCGCTGAAGAAGCGCCTGATTATGTGTATCAGCGCACGGTCAATCCGGAGGACGCGCCCGACACGCCGGAAACCGTCGAGATTGGCTTCGAAAAAGGCGACGCGGTTTCAATAAACGGCGAAGCCATGAGCCCGGCCACAATTCTGACAAAGCTAAACGAGCTTGGCGGGAAACATGGAATTGGACGGCTGGATCTTGTTGAGGGGCGGTTTGTTGGAATGAAATCGCGTGGGGTCTATGAAACGCCGGGCGGAACGATCCTTTTGGAAGCACACCGCGGAATTGAGCAGATTACTCTGGACCGTGGGCAGGCGCACCTGAAAGACGAATTGATGCCGCGTTATGCGGAGCTGATTTACAATGGTTTCTGGTTTTCACCGGAACGCGAAATGCTTCAGGCGGCAATTGATCATACTCAGGCGCACGTGACGGGAACCGTGAAGCTTAGGCTTTACAAGGGCTTGGCCCGTACTGTCGCCCGGCATTCAGATCATTCGCTGTACTCTGAGGCGCATGTTACGTTCGAAGACGACGCCGGTGCATACGACCAAACTGACGCCCAGGGGTTTATTCAGCTAAATGCTTTGCGCCTGAAATTGTTGGCAGCGCGAGATCGGCGGCTTAGAAAGTAAGTGGCTGAGACGGGCTAAATTTTTTGCGCTTCGAGCCGACGGTAGTAAGGAAGCGCTTTTTCCAAAAGTTCCGCCGCATCGCCTGCGAGATTTGGCAAGACTCCCTCAGATCCCGCGAAGCCGCTGGATTCGTGTACGGATTTGTACCAATGGGGGGCCCAAGCTCCGTCGAAAGGTTTCGGGCCTTTGGGCCATGATAGCATCGCCGGATCCCATTCAACACCGATAGTGGCGCACAGCTGTCTTAGCATTTTTTCGGGGTTCTCCCGGATATCGTGGCTGTCGATGACAGGCCCGGGGTAGCGTTCAAAAATAGCGATTTGCTGTCTAAAACCAATGTCTTGAAGCGTCGGATTCTCTCGCTTCGCGCTATAACTGGCAATCACGCGGGCGGGGTGGCGGATCAGGTGGATATTGATGCAATCGGAGGCCCACCCAAGCGGAAAACCGTCGCACATGTGGACTCCCATATGCTTCATCTGTCTCTTATACACATCTGACGCTGCCGACGATCC
>JARFRG010000098.1 GCA_029287375.1 Boseongicola sp.
CAAAAAGACCTGTGCCTGCCAGTCCAAGGATCATCGCGCGCCGCGTCAAAGACATGTGCTACACTCCAAAATCATCGTTGTAGATGTTCTCGTCATCGACACCGAGATCGTCCAGCATCGACAAAACCGCGCGGATCATCAAAGGGGGGCCGCACAGGTAATATTCGCAAGTCTCGGGGGCTGGATGGTCCCCAAGGTATTGCTGCAAGGCCACAGAGTGGACAAAGCCCACTGCCCCGGTCCAACCGCCTGCCGCATCCGGATCCGACAGCGCCACTGTCCAGTCGAAGTTCGGATGACTGGCTTCCAGTGCGTTGAATTCCTCCTGATAGAACAAATCAGAGGTACTCCGCGCACCATACCAGAAGCTGATTTTTCGGTCGGTTTTCAAACGCTGCAACTGATCGAAAATCATCGCCCGCAAAGGCGCCATGCCAACGCCACCCCCGATGAAGACCATCTCGCGGTCTGTATCCTTGGCGCGGAACGTCCCAAACGGTCCGGACACTTTGACAGGATCCCCTTCGCGCAACGAGAATACCCAGGACGAAACGACACCCGGCGGCGCGTCTTTTTCCGATGGCGGCGGCAGAGCAAGTCGAATGTTCAAAACAAGTCGGCCAGCTGCCGTGTCCTCGGGTCGGTTTGAGATTGAGTAAGCTCTGGTAACGTCATCGTCCGTCGAAACTGACAGCGCGCGCAGTGATTTCCACTCGTCCTGAAAGGCATCCGAAATGTCGATATCAGCGTAGCGAAGCAGGAATGGCGGCGCTGTGATCTGCACAAAAGACCCCGCAACCACGTCCGGTCTTTCGCCATCAGGAAGTTGCAACACAATTTCCCGGATCAATGGCGTCAACTGTCGTGTCGAGGCGACGGTCAGCATGAAAGCCTCAGCCCCCAGCAGGTCTTCCTCGACCTCTACCGTCATATCGTTTCGCATCGTGACCTGACAGGCAAGGTGCATGCCATAGCGTAACTCGGCGCGGGTAAAGCGCGCGGTTTCCACTGGCAGGCTATCGGGAGCGCCCTCGTTGATCCGGACCCGGCACAACCCGCAGGTTCCAGCACCAGCGCAGGCCGAAGGTACAAGTACTCCGTTATCATTCAGAGCCGAGAGCAGCTTTTGCCCGGTCCGCGCTTCGATCGTCTTTTGGCCATTCACTGAAAGCCGAAGCGCGCGGTCCGGCATCAGGAAAGCCCTGGCCCCGACGACCAAAATCGTCAGCACACACACAAGGAAGATGAGAAAGAAACTGCCGGAGATAATATTGATCACAGGCCGATCCTCCCGAAAGCGGTGAACGCCAAAGACATCAATCCGGTTACGAGAAATGCACTTCCAAGTCCTTGAAGGCCTTGCGGTATATCGCTGTATCTGAGGCGCTCGCGAATGGCCGCAAAGGCGACAATCGCAAGCGCCCACCCCGCCCCGCTGCCAAATCCGTAGGCGACGGATTCGGTGAAATCATACTGTCGCTCAACCATGAAAAGGCTTCCGCCCAAAACGGCGCAATTCACAGTGATGAGCGGCAGGAAGATACCCAATGCGCGGTAAAGGCTTGGTGCAAAGCGGTCGAGAAAGATTTCGAGAATTTGCACCATCGCAGCAATCACACCAATAAACGTGATCAGTTTCAGATAGCTCAAATCAACGTCCGGCAGCCCCATCCACCCCCACGCGCCTTCCAGAAGGACGCCGTTGAAGATCAGATTGTTGATCGGAACGGTGATTGACTGAACAACAATAATGGCCAACCCAAGCCCAAAGGCGGTCTCGATGCGTTCGGACACCGCAAGGAAGGTACAAATCCCCAAAAATGACGTCAGAGCCATGTTCTGGTGAAAAATCGAGGCGATTAAAAGCTCAGTCATCGCTGCGCCTCAGCTTTCAAAAGCGCGAGCTTTGGAGTTTCAACCTGGCTGGTCCAGCGGGTTCGAATTGCCCATATCAGCGCCCCGATAATGAAAAATGCGCTTGGCGCCAGTTGCATCAGGCCAAGCGGTTCAAACCAGCCGCCTTCTGATCTGGGAACCAAGATTGTATAGCCAAGGATCGCTCCCGTGCCGAAAAATTCGCGGATTGTGCCAACCAAAATGAGGATCAGGCTGTAGCCAAGACCGTTGCCCAAGGCATCAAGAACCGAAGGCCACACAGGGTTGCGCATGGCAAACGCCTCGGCGCGCCCCATCACAAGACAATTCGTGACGATAAGTCCCACAAAGACCGACAACTGACGACTGATACCAAAGGCATAGGCCTGAAGAATTTCGTCGATCACGACGACAAGCGACGCTATGATCACGATCTGCACGATCAATCGGATGACGCTGGGGATGTGGTTGCGGATCAGGCTTATCGTGGCGGACGACAGACACAAAACAGACGTTAGTGCCGCCGACATAACCAGCGCAGTTGCCAGTGATGTCGTCACGGCCAGTGCAGAGCAAATCCCAAGAATTTGCAATGTGATCGGGTTTTTATCGATCAGTGGGGCCGTGAGATAGGTCAATTTGGCGGTCATCTCAAAGTCCCTCGCTGCGCAGGCGTTCCAGGAACGGGCCGAACCCGTGGTCGCCGAGCCAATATCGCAACATATTGGACACTCCGTTGCTGGTCAGCGTGGCTCCGCTGATCCCGTCAACTTCATAGGGCCCGGAGGCCTGCCCCCGAACGACAGAGATCACGATCTCACCGTTCTCATCGGCGATTTCCTTACCGGGCCACAGCGCCTGCCACTCGGGCGTTTCAACGCGCGCACCAAGGCCCGGCGTTTCACCCTGTTCGGTGATTGTCAGAGCCGCGACAGTCGTCAAATCCGCATTCAGCGCCAGCATGGCGCGCAAAGTAGACTGATAGCCCGCCCCGCTGACCGGCAGCACGACCAACAAAAGATCGCCTTCACGCTCTAACAGATAGACTGGTGCAAGTTTGGCACGACGACCAAGCCGGGCAACATCCAAGTCCTTTGGGATTGCGACGCTTTGCTCGGGGTCCGCTGCGGCCGTCTGGCTGTCGAATTCCGACGGATCGGTCCCGGTCGCAAAGGTACCGGTCTCCAAATCGACAAGCCGCGTTTCAAGTGCGTCGACGCCCACTTCTTCCATGATGGCCCGCATCCCCGGAAGCGTGTCGAGCATGCGCGCCATACGGGCCGCACGCTCGGCGGCCAGATGGGCCTCTTGCAGAGGCTTGAGCGCGACCGAGGTCGTCGAGACCAGCAACGCGCTGACCAAAGCGACAAGAATGGCGATACCGAACACTTTGACGCGGTCGTCGTTGGAACGCGACAAAAAGTGACGCCATGCGGCGGCTGGATTAAGCATGCCGCTTCTCCCTGCGCCGCGCATGAGCGAGCGTCACAAGGTGGTCGATCAGCGGCGCAAAAACGCTGGCCATAAGTGCGGCAAGGACAATCGCTTCTGCGGTCGGGGGGCCACCGGACGAAAACACGACAATAAACACGCCCGCAAGCGCGCCGTATGCCAAGCGCCCTGGATTGGTTGCAGTCGCGGATAAAGGGTCACATATCAAGAAGATAAGGCCGAAAACTAAGGCGATGGATAAAGCTGTCAGGTCGACGCCAGAGCCTTTCACAAAAAGGGCCAGCACAGTCATTACCGCAGTGGCAACAATGATGCGCCAGGAAATCAGGCCCAGAGCAAGCAGCAGCAACGCGCCCGGCAAAGTTGCGACCGCAAGCGCCTGCGTTGACGCCGGCAGCTGGATTTGCGGAAAAGATACCATCAGCAAGGCCACGGCAACCGTCGCCGGATGGACAAAGCCAAAGCCACGCCCCCCGAAAACCAGCTCGCCCAGAACAACCCCCAGAGACACGACAAATGCCAACTGCCAGACTGCGATATCCGGTGGCACAAGCACGGTAACAATCAACGCCGTCGTGACGCCATGAATGCCATGGCCCTGCCGCCGAAGGACTGCGAAGATTGCTTCCCATATCAGTGCTGCACCCAAAGATACGGCGAGCAAAATTGCGTAGCGATCGGGTTCTGCCAAAGCGACAACGATCAAAGGAGGCACCAAAGCCGCGCTTTGGGCAAGGGTGACGCCCCCCACACTGCGCGGCGTGATCTGGCTTGCAAACATCATGCGGCGGCTTCCATCAGGTCGTCCAGAACCAGACGCAACAATGCGCCGTAATTGGTCCCGCTTGTGCAACGCCGCGACAGAGTGGCAACGTCCTCCTCGATTAATCCTAAGCAACCAAGACGCGCTGCCGTTTCGCTGTCGCCAATACTGAGAGCCCGCAAAAGTGGGACCGCCAGAATATCCGGGGCAAGTGCGTGATCCAAAGCGCCCGTAGGAACAAGAGCTGACAACCCGGTATGTTTGCGCAACGTCCATGTCCGTATCGGTTTTGGCGTTGTCTTTGCATTGACCGATATTTGCGCGTGAAACCGTCCCAAATAAGTCGCCGCATGGCCGGTGTAGGGATCGCCCGCCAAAGCGCGGGAACCTTCACCAGCATCGCAAATATCAGCAATGTTGGCACCAAGGCAGGTCCGAACCAATCGCGGCCGCGCCGCGCCGACGCCTGCCACCGACACCACACGCTCGGCCAGATACTGGCCCGTTTCAAACAGATGGCCAATCGCGATCACATCTTGATAACTGATCGTCCAGACCTTTTCGGTCGCACTGATGCGACACAGGCGATCAACATGGGTTCCGGCCAGACCTGCCGCAATGGTTCCGCTGAAACTGACCGGCTCGATCTGCTCTTCCTCAGCGCAAAACGCGTCACCCGGCGACTGACAAACATAGACCTTTCCCTCGGTCAGGCGTGTCAGAAGTGAAACACCGTGGCGGAACGTCGCCATTCGATCCTCAAGCACCAAACGCGGATCGGCGGCAAGAGGCGAGGCATGACAGGCGTTTACGAAAATAGCGGTCGGCTTGGCATCGGGGGTTGGTGTTTTCCCAAAAGGACGGGTCCGAAAGGCGATCCACATGCCACGCGCGAGCAGGGTTTCGCGAATGGACGCCGCGCTTGCAGCCTCAATTGGGACAGATGCCGGGTCGGCTTGCACCGTGTCGTCCACCTCGAGAATGCAGGCCGACAGCGTTTTTCGCGCGCCGTACGCCAAGGTAGAGACACGACCGGTTACGGGGGAAACAAACGCAATCTCGGGGTGCTTGCGATCTGTAAACAATGTCTGGCCGATTTCGACCTGTTCCCCTTGCTTGACTTCGAAAACCGGACGCAACCCCGGCATGTCTCGCCCAAGGAAAGCAGCCGATCCAACAGCGATCTGCCCATTTATCCGCTGCGCTGGCGCGCCCGCATTTGAAGGCCACTCACCGCGCTTGATCTCAAAATGTCTCACTGCCCCATGACCTCTCGGACCGCGCAGCCGGAACAACAGGCGCAGTTAGCTCGTTCAAAGAGCTGTATGATCGATCTTTCGCCCGGTTCAATTGACCCATATCAATTCACCCCACCGCCCTATCGGCGACTGTGTGCAGCATAAATCAGAAGGGGCGGTGTCATGATGCGCAGAACTATGGAAATGCTCACGCGAGCAATCGCACTATCCGTGGCATTGATCGGCGTTCCGGCATCAGCGCAGGATAACCCTTCCGAAAGCGAACGCCTCATAGGCATCATCGAAGCCTGGCTGGCATCCCCGCACGGCGACCGCACTTCCGAGGCGTTCACGCACTGGAACGAAGAGCGCGAGATACCCGGAAGCTGCGCTGTCTGCCATTCAAGTACCGGAGCAATCGATTGGGTGCGCACGCCCGGCGCGGCAGCGGGCGTTATTGACCACCCCGTCGCAACGGGAACAACCGTCGACTGCGTGGTCTGCCACAATGCGGCATCAGCCAGCCTAATGTCCGTGCCGTTTCAATCAGGCGCGTCGATTGACAGCTTTGGATCCTCTGCCGTCTGCGCAGTGTGCCATCAGGGCAGAACATCCTCTGGAACGGTCACTGCCGCTATTGAAGGTCTGGAAGATGACGTCGTGAGCGGCGATCTGGGGTTCATCAACACGCACTACGCGCCCTCTGCGGCCACGCAAATGGGTACGCTTGTGCAAATCGGGTTTGAATACCCCGGCAAGGTCTACAAGGGACAGTTCACGCATGTGCCAAATCTCAACACCTGTACCGATTGTCACAGCCCGCATTCACTGGAAGTAAACCTGAACAATTGCACTGCCTGTCATCAGGGCGCTGCGACCTTCAAGGACATTCGCATTTCGCCCCTCGACTTCGACGGGGATGGCACCGCAACCGTGGGGATTGCCACACCGATAGCGACACTCCATGCCCGGCTTGAGCAAGCAATCCAGCTTTATGCCAAAGACATTGCGCAAGCCCCGGTGGCCTATTCTTCCCACGCGTATCCATACTTTTTTGGAGATACCAACGCCGATGGTGCGGCCACCGACGATGAGGCAATTTTTCCAAACCGCTACCAAAGCTGGACGCCGCGTCTGTTGAAAGCGGCCTATAACTATCAGCTGGTCGCCAAAGACACTGCGATCTACACGCACAATCCGCACTACGCGCTGCAATTGCTCTATGACAGTCTGGAAAGCCTGTCCGAAAGCGTTGATGTCGACATGTCTGGTCTGGTGCGCCCCTAACGCGCCACTAGCGGTGCTGCCGAACAAAATCCTCAATGTCTTTAGCGGGACGCGCGCCGGGAAGGCGTGCGACCTCGCGGCCGTTGGAATACAAGATCAACAGCGGGATCCCACGGATGCCAAGACGTTGTGATACATTTGGGAATTGCTCTGTATTGATCTTTGCAAAGCGTGCCTTGAGACGAAGGGCAGTCGCCGCCTTGGCAAATTCGGGGGCCATCATTTTGCACGGACCACACCAGGGCGCCCAGTAATCCACAACCAACGGAAGGCCGTCCGACTTCGTGGCTTTGTCGTGGACCTGAATATCGATCTCGGCAACCTTCCCGTCCACAAGCGCCGATCCGCAGGTTGCGCACTTGGGTTTTGCGGCAACCTTGTCAGAGGGGACACGGTTCACCTGACCACAGGTCAGACATGTAAGTTTGGCGGCGTCCGGCATTTTAGTTGATCTCCAATTCCAAACTGGCTCCGCAGACCTTGCGGGGCCGACGATTTCTATTCGTGGCGCAGGGCTTCGATCGGATCAAGCCGCGCGGCCCTTCTGGCGGGGAAATATCCGAAAATGACACCGACACCTGCTGAAAAAGCAAACGCTATGAGGATTATGGACACATCCGGGGTGAACGGCACAGAAAGCGCATGCGCGCCCGCGTATCCAAGCACCAATCCAAGAACCACACCAATCAGCCCCCCGACCAACGACAATACAATTGCCTCGACAAGAAACTGCATCAGAACCTGACTGGCCTGTGCGCCAACAGCCAGACGGATACCAATCTCGCGGGTGCGCTCGGTGACAGACACAAGCATGATGTTCATGATCCCGATCCCGCCAACCAACAGGCTGACCATTGCAACGGCTGCAAGAAGCCCGGTCAGAATATCCGTAATGCCAGAAAGCATCGTGGCCAGCTGCTTCATCTCGACCACGTCAAAATCATCTTGTTCCCCCGAACTGATCCGCCGCCTTTGACGCATCTAGGCTTCGATCTCTTCAGCGGCGCGTTCCGTCGACACACCGTCACGCACAGTTACGAAC
>JARFRG010000124.1 GCA_029287375.1 Boseongicola sp.
GGCGTCTTCGCCATCGCAAAGATCGCGCTTTAAGGAATTCCCGACATGGCTGCCTACGAATACGAGACCCACGACTACGACTGCATCGTCATCGGTGCAGGTGGCGCAGGCCTGCGCGCGACCCTCGGCATGGCCGAACAGGGCTTGCGCACCGCCTGCATCACCAAGGTGTTCCCGACACGCTCCCACACTGTCGCCGCGCAAGGCGGGATCGCCGCGTCGCTCGGCAACATGGGGCCAGACAGCTGGCAGTGGCACATGTACGACACCGTCAAAGGCTCGGACTGGCTCGGTGACACTGACGCAATGGAATACCTCGCCCGTGAGGCCCCAAAGGCGGTCTACGAGCTTGACCACTACGGCGTCCCATTCTCGCGCACCGAAGAAGGTAAGATCTACCAACGCCCCTTCGGCGGCCACACCACCGAATACGGCGAAGGCCCGCCCGTGCAACGCACCTGCGCCGCCGCCGATCGCACTGGCCACGCCATCCTGCATACGCTTTACGGTCAAAGCCTGAAGAACAACGCGGAATTCTACATAGAATACTTCGCAACCGATCTGATCATGGCGGAAGACGGCACCTGTCAGGGCGTTCTCGCATGGAACCTCGAAGACGGCTCGCTTCACGTTTTCAACGCCAAGATGACCGTTCTGGCGACGGGCGGCTATGGCCGCGCCTACTTCTCGGCCACCTCAGCCCACACCTGCACCGGCGACGGCGGCGGCATGGTTGCGCGTCAGGGCCTGCCCCTTCAGGACATGGAATTCGTCCAGTTCCACCCCACCGGAATCTACGGAGCCGGGTGCCTCATCACCGAAGGCGCGCGCGGTGAAGGCGGCTACCTCACCAACTCCGAAGGCGAACGCTTCATGGAGCGCTACGCCCCGACCTACAAAGACCTCGCCTCCCGCGACGTCGTCAGCCGCTGCATGACGATGGAAATCCGCGAAGGCCGCGGTGTCGGCGCCGAAGGCGACCACATCCACCTACACCTGAACCACCTGCCCCCCGAAACGCTGGCGCTGCGCCTGCCAGGCATCTCCGAAAGCGCACGCATCTTCGCAGGCGTGGACCTGACCAAAGAACCAATCCCGGTTCTGCCGACGGTTCACTACAACATGGGCGGCATCCCGACGAACTATTGGGGTGAAGTGCTGAACCCGACCGCCGACGATCCCGACCGCATCACACCGGGCCTGATGGCAGTTGGCGAAGCAGGTTGCGCGTCCGTTCACGGCGCAAACCGCCTCGGCTCCAACAGCCTCATCGACCTCGTCGTTTTTGGCCGCGCCGCCGGCATCAAGGCAGGCGAAGTCGTCGATCCAAGTACATCGAACGCGGCTCTCAACCAGGCCAGCGTCGACGCAGCCCTGGATCGCTTCGACAAACTGCGCCACGCCGACGGCCAGACACCAACGGCTGAGTTGCGCCTTGAGATCCAAAAGAACATGCAGGCAGACGCCGCCGTCTTCCGCACCGACAAGACCCTCGGCGAAGGTGTCGAGAAAATGTACGACGTTTCTGGCAAATTCAGCGATATCAAAGTCACCGACCGAAGCCTCGTGTGGAACTCGGACCTCATGGAAACGCTGGAGTTGTCCAACCTCCTGCCCAACGCGCTTGCAACAGTCGTCAGCGCCGAAGCTCGCAAGGAAAGCCGCGGCGCCCATGCACACGAGGACTACCCCGACCGAAACGACGGCGAATGGCGCAAACACTCGCTCGCGACTGTTGGCGACAAAGTCGAACTGTCCTATCGCCCCGTGCATCTCGATCCCCTGACCACTGAAAGCGAAGGTGGCATCGACCTCAAGAAAATCGCCCCGAAGGCGCGCGTCTATTGATCCGTTCCGGCCTCATATCGATAGCGATGCTCTCAATTCTGGTCGCCTGCGGGCCGATCTCACCAGAGTTGGCAGCCGATCAATGCGAGGAAGAGGCCCGCAAAGCAGCCGGGCCAACCGGTGAAATCGGGATCGGCGTTAACAGCGACGGCCGCGTAAGCAACAGCATCGAAATTGGCATTTCGTCCGACTTCCTGTTCGGCAAAGACCCACAACGCGTCTACGAGGACTGCGTTCGCCGCAAAACCGGGCAGGGGCCAATCCGCCCGCTGGAGCTTTGATGAAACGTCTCTTGCTCCTCGCCACAATTTCTCTGACCGCCTGCACCTCTGCACAGCAAGACGGTCTCGCCCGCGACGCCGCCAAACAGGCCGTGCGACCTGTCCTCGCCGAACGCTTCCCCGGAATCCCTCTTGAACCCGCCACCGACTGCATCATCGACAACGCAAACGCGCAGGAAATCCTCGCGCTGGCCGCCGATAGCGTCACCGGCCCCACCGCCTCAACCGCCGAGATCGTGACCCGCATCGTCTCGCGCCCTGAAACAATTCAATGCCTCGCGACCGAAGGACTGCCCGTCCTTTTGGGCCGCCTGTAACCAGGAGAGACGCCATGGTCCAACTGACCCTCCCCAAGAATTCGACGATCCGCACAGGCAAGACCTGGCCCGCCCCTGTAGGCGCGACCAACCTGCGAAAAGTTCAGATATATCGCTGGAACCCGGACGATGGCCAAAACCCAAGCGTCGACACCTATCATGTCGACATGGACACCTGCGGCCCGATGGTTCTGGACGCACTGATCAAGATCAAGAACGAGATCGACCCAACGCTGACGTTCCGTCGCTCCTGCCGCGAAGGCATCTGCGGCAGCTGTGCGATGAACATCGACGGCATCAACACACTCGCCTGCATCTACGGCATGGATGAGGTCAAAGGTGACGTGAAAATCTACCCGTTGCCCCACATGCCGGTGATCAAAGACCTGATCCCTGACCTCACCCACTTCTACGCCCAGCACGCCTCAATCATGCCGTGGCTGGAAACCAAGACAAACCGCCCGCAAAAAGAATGGCGCCAGTCCATCGACGACCGAGGGAAACTGGACGGGCTTTACGAATGCGTCATGTGCGCCTGCTGTTCGACGTCCTGCCCAAGCTACTGGTGGAACGGCGACCGCTACCTCGGCCCGGCCGCATTGCTCCACGCCTACCGCTGGATCATCGACAGCCGCGACGAAGCGACAGGCGAGCGTCTCGACGAGTTGGAAGACCCGTTCAAACTCTATCGCTGCCACACGATCATGAACTGCGCCAAGACCTGCCCCAAGGGTCTGAACCCGGCAAAAGCCATTGCAGAGATTAAGAAAATGATGGTCGAGCGCGTCGTTTGAGAAAAGGGGGCTTTGCCCCCACCTCCCTCTGGTCGGTTCCCCCAGGATATTTCCGGGCCAATAATAACCTTTTAGAAATCACATCACTTTAACCAAAGTGAGCGGCACAGGCGGGGACGCCGATGGCCGTGGCCGGTAATGACCGGAAAAAGGGATCTGCCTTTGAGTTGAGGCGGGTCCCTTTTTTGCATTATTGGCCCAAAATATCCTGGGGGAGACCCGAAAAGGGTCGGGGGCAAAGCCCCTACTTATTTGAAGTCGCGTGCGAAGCCTTCAATCTAATTAAGGCGTCGGCTAGCCTATTTCCGTCAAATTTTTCGCGTATTTGCGCGGTAACAGAGAGGTTCGACTTAAAAACATTAGGATCGATCTCATGAGAAAACCCCCTGTTTCTTTTCTCGCGCTCTTTGCAGCAACACTTTTGTCGGCCTGCGGTGGCGGCGGCGGCGGCAATCTGGCCAGCTATGCGGCGGGATTCGCAGCGCTTCAGGGGGATACGACACTCGCGACGCCTTCGCTCGACAGCACCGTAGACGCGCGTAACGCCCCGGCAACATATAACGGCTTTATCAATATAGGAACTGATCCGGTTGGCAGCCCATATGGCCGCCATGCCTACTATGGAGGGATTTCAATGACCGTGAATTTCTCCAGTGCAACCACGGATGACGCGGTGACCGGTACGGCAAATGACTTCGTCCTGTACGCGACATTCGACCGGGCAAGTCCGCAGACCGGCAGCGCGGTCCCGGGCAGTCTGACGCTGAGTGGTAACCTCACAGGAGACAACTCATTCACCGAAGGCATCGCCGCGACGGCAACCGGTTCAATTGATGGAGTGTCAGTTGCCTACGACGTCGATGGCACGATCAATGGTGTCGGTGCCAATGGCATGTCGCTCGGATTTGACGGCACAAATGCAGAGTCCTCCGGCGGCGTTGCCCTCTTGGTGGAATAGGCACGCGGAAGATCAAGTGAATCGAGCGGCCTTTATGTGGGCCGCTGAATGTGCAGTATCGATGCAATGCCCATCCTCCTCCTCGCCCTCCTGTTCGGCACACTCGCTTTCCTCTACTGGCGCCGCCGCACAACAACTCTGACCCGCGATTGCCGCTGGCGCCAGGACCGCGCGGCGGGTGACTGGGTTTGCGCCGCCTGCGGCGAACGCGCGATGTCGCAGGACGCGCCCACATTCTGTGCCGCGCGACC
>JARFRG010000127.1 GCA_029287375.1 Boseongicola sp.
TGGCAACCCGATATCCAAAAATCGACATTTGGGGCGGGTGTTGTGGCACATGGGACAAACATTTCGATCGCATCGCACACTATGTTCGCGAGGCGCGCGCACAGGGCTGATTGTCCGACGCCGTCCCGCCAAGCGCACGAACCGCTTCGCCGCGCGCCTGTTCTCGCTAACGGCGCCCGCGCAGACCTTGCCCCCTTGCCGGGTGGTCGATAGGACAGAAGCCAACCCAGCCTCAAAAGGACGAACATCCCATGCCCGAAACCCAGGAATTCCATGATCGTATGCTGTCGCTTGGTCTTGCGCGGGTGTCCGAGGCCGCCGCTCTTGCGTCGGCACGGCTGATCGGGCGCGGCGACGAGAAGGCCGCCGATCAGGCGGCTGTGGACGCCATGCGCACGCAACTCAACAATCTGGAAATTCGCGGCGTCGTCGTAATCGGCGAAGGCGAGCGCGACGAGGCACCGATGCTTTATATCGGGGAAGAAGTCGGCACCGGCACCGGACCAGAGGTTGATATCGCGCTGGATCCGCTGGAAGGCACGACGCTGACCGCCAAGGACATGCCCAATGCATTGGCCGTCATCGCAATGGGACCACGTGGCTCGATGTTGCATGCGCCTGACACTTATATGGACAAGCTGGCGATTGGCCCGGGGTTTCGCCGTGGTGTCGTGACAATGGACATGTCGCCCGCCGAACGGGTAAACGCGCTGGCCGCGGTCAAGGGCTGTTCGACCGATGACATCACGGTTTGCGTGCTGGAACGCCCGCGCCATGAAGACATGATCGCGGAAATCCGCACAACGGGGGCCGCAATCCGGCTGATCACGGACGGCGATGTTGCGGGTGTGATCCATTGCGCCGAGCCATCGACGGGCATCGACATGTATATGGGCTCCGGTGGTGCGCCCGAGGGTGTTTTGGCCGCCGCAGCGTTGAAATGCATGGGCGGGCAGATGTTCGGTAAGCTGGTGTTTCGCAACGACGACGAAAAAGGCCGCGCGCGCAAAGCTGGGATCACGAATTTCGACCGGGTCTATACCCGCGACGATATGGTGACGGGCGACGTGATCTTTGCGGCCACGGGTGTCACGGATGGTTCGATCCTGCCGGGTATCAAACGCGAGCCGGGTTTTCTGACGGCCGAGACGATTTTGATGCGCTCGAAAACGGGATCCGTGCGGCGCATGAACTATCGCCATCCGATTGACACTTGAGCGCCCCGGCAGACGGATTTCTGGGCGTTTCTGCGTCGCTGACCGGGCGACGCTGGGTCGGCCTGTCGGCTGACGTCCTGCGATTGGCCGAGGCAATGGAGCAGACCACCGGTTTGGCACCCGCCCTCGCCCGGATACTGGTCGCACGCGGGGTCGCACCGGACGGGGTTGATTTGTTCTTGGCCCCCGCACTGCGGGATCTGTTGCCCGATCCGATGGTGTTGCTGGACATGGCGCCTGCTGCGGATCGCCTGATTTCAGCGTTTGAAAAGCGCGAAACCATCGCAGTGTTTGCCGACTACGACGTCGACGGCGGATCGTCTGCCGCGCTGCTGTTGGACTGGTTGCGCCAGTTGGGCCACGACGCGACGCTTTATGTGCCGGACCGGATCGACGAGGGATACGGACCCAATGCACCCGCAATGGCGGATCTGGCGGCGGCGCACGACCTGATCATCTGCGTCGATTGCGGCACACTGAGCCATGACGCCATCGCCGCAGCGAAGGCCGCCGATGTGGTCATCCTCGACCACCATCTGGGCGGCGAGACCCTCCCTGATGCGATTGCCGTGGTGAACCCAAACCGTCAGGACGAAAGCGGTGATCTGGCGCATCTGTGTGCGGCGGCGGTGGTGTTTCTGGTGCTGGTTGAGGCCAACCGTCGCCTGAAAGTGCGCGGGGTGGCCGGACCAGACCTGATGGGCATGCTGGACCTTGTGGCGCTGGCAACGGTGGCCGATGTCGCGCCTTTGATCGGGGTCAACCGGGCGCTGGTGCGTCAGGGACTGACAATCATGGCGCGCCGCGCGCGCCCCGGGATAGCCGCGTTGGCCGATGTTGCAAACCTGGCGTCCCCGCCCACGGCGTATACTTTGGGCTTCGTTTTTGGGCCGCGTGTGAACGCGGGGGGACGTGTCGGGCGCGCTGACCTTGGGGCGCGTTGCCTGTCGACCCGCGACCCGCACGAGGCACAAAGTCTGGCGGAAAAGCTGGATGCATTGAACTCTGAACGTCGCGAGATCGAAAACGTGGTGCGCGACGCGGCCCTGGCGCAAGCCGAAGAACGCGGCTTGGACGCGCCTCTGGTCTGGGCGGCGGGCGAAGGCTGGCACCCGGGTGTGGTCGGCATCGTCGCGGCGCGTCTGAAAGAGGCCACCAACCGCCCCGCGGTGGTCATCGGAATGGACGGCGATGAGGGCAAGGGATCTGGCCGTTCGGTCGCGGGCGTTGATCTTGGCCATGTGGTGCAGAAACTGGCCGCTGAAGGCTTGTTGCTGAAGGGCGGCGGCCATCGGATGGCAGCGGGCTTGACCGTTGCACGGGACCAGCTGGAGGCCGCTATGGCGCGTTTGTCCGAGCTGCTGGCAAAACAAGGCGCCGGCACCACCGGGCCGCGTGATTTGCGTGTGGATGCGACCTTGATGCCCGGCGCGGCCACGGTCGCCTTGATCGAACAAATCGAAGCCGCCGGCCCGTTCGGACAAGGCGCGCCTGCCCCGCGTTTTGCCTTTCCTGACGCCAAGATATTGCATGCCAAGGAAGTGGGTTCAGGCCATTTGAAGGTCAGCATTGGCGATGGTCTTGGCGCGCGGCTTGATGCGATTGCCTTCGGGGCGTTTGACAGCGATCTCGGGGCCGCACTGATGAACCATGGCGGCGCGCGTTTCCACTTGGCGGGACGGCTTGAAATCAACCATTGGGGGGGGCGACAAATCCCGCAGATGCGCCTAGAAGACGCCGCACGCGCCTCGTCGTGAAGGGCCCGTGCCTCATCGTGTTTGCCGGGCTTCCGGGCGTTGGAAAGACGACGATCGCCCGACATCTGTCCAAGGAACTACCCGCAACCTACTTGCGCATCGATACCATCGAAGACGGCTTGCGCGCCTCGGCATTGGGTTTGGGCAATCTAATGGGCGGCGGCTATGCGGTCGGCATGGAGCTGGCAGCTGACGCTTTGTCGCTTGGTCAGAGCGTGGTCGCGGACGCGGTGAACCCGAGCTTTGAATGCCGCAAGGGGTGGGACGCCGTCGCTGTCTATGCCGGGTGCGGTATTTTGCGGGTTCACGTCACATGCAGCGACGTCAACATGCACCGCGCCCGCATAGACACGCGGCGCCTGGACGGGGCGCGGCGAGGTGCTGATTGGAGTGAAATCACCACGCGCGCGTTTCTCACTCCACCGCAAGATTGGTTGCGTATCGACACCGCATCGCAAGGAGTTGACGCAGCCGCCACTCAGATTTTAGACACCGCCCGGCGGTTGGTGGCGGACGTCTGAAGCAGCTGTCAAAGTTTCACGCGTTTGGGCAAAAGAATCTTCTTGCCCTTCTTGGGGAGTTTGCCTAATTAGCGCTCCACGCACCGTGGCCCGTTCGTCTATCGGTTAGGACGCCAGGTTTTCAACCTGGAAAGAGGGGTTCGATTCCCCTACGGGCTACCACTTCCTTGCTGTAAATATTTGATTTTAAAATAAAATATGAACGGCCGCCCAACGGTGCCCCCTATTTTGCCCCCAACCATGAGAAAATGGCTATGGCTATGGCAAAACACAAAAGTGCCATATCTCTCCGCTAAATTGACCGAGTGAGAGTTACCTGAGCAACGGCATCCTAGAAAGTTTCGCTTTATTCGCAGAGGGATACTTAACTGAGAGACTAGAAAAAAACACGCTCTGTCGCGAATACTCCGAAATCGACGCGCGGGAACTCAAGTGTTTCTTCTTGATGTTTGTCTGGATTCTTCGACTGGCCAGGGACGCCTCTGGGCGTATTCAACCCAGCAGTCATTTGAGGCGCTGACCCAATCGCCTCTGAGGCTTAATGATCACAGTGATCGGCAGTCAACAATGTTAGAAATGTGTCCTGATACCTGCAGCGACTAAACTGCCTGAATTCTCCAAAGATCAGCGTATTGTCTTAACG
>JARFRG010000117.1 GCA_029287375.1 Boseongicola sp.
GTAAAGCATATCGACCGGTGCCTGTCGTGTCTGGCCTGTATGACCACCTGTCCGTCTGGCGTGCATTACATGCATCTTGTCGACCACGCCCGCGCGCATATCGAAAAAACCTATAAACGCCCTGTGTTTGAACGCGTTCTGCGTTGGACCCTCGCGCAAATCCTACCCTATCCGACCCGATTTCGCGTCGCTTTGCTGGGGGCAAAAATGGGACGGCCTTTCGCGCGGTTCATGCCCGATGAGCGTCTGAAAGCGATGCTTGAGATGGCGCCCAAGGTCATCCCGCCCGTCAGCCGCAACGATGATCCGCAAACCTTTGAGCCCAAGGGCGAAAAGAAGATGCGGGTGGCGCTTATGACGGGCTGCGCGCAACGTGCTCTGAACACTGACATCAACGATGCCACGATACGCCTTTTGCAGCGGTTTGGTTGTGAAATTGTGGTTGCCGAAGGTATGGGCTGTTGCGGCGCGCTTGTGCATCACATGGGCAAAGAAGACGAAAGCCACGCAGCGGCGGCCAAGAATATCAAAGCATGGATGGCCGAGGACCGAAACGGCGGCCTGGACGCGATTGTGATCAACACCTCGGGCTGCGGCACCACCGTGAAAGACTACGGGCATATGTTCCGAAATGATGCGATGGCCGAAGACGCCGCGCGCGTAAGTGACCTTGCGATGGACGTCTCAGAGGTGCTGATGAAGCTGGACCTGCCCGAAGGTGTGGCAACAGAGTTGCGCGTTGCCTATCACGCTGCTTGTTCGCTCCAGCACGGCCAACAAATCAAAACATTCCCCAAGGATCTGCTCAAGCGGGTCGGCTATGAAGTCGTTGAGCCGCGCGATTCACATCTGTGTTGTGGCTCGGCAGGCACTTATAATCTTATGCAGCCCGAGATCTCGAAAGAGTTGAAGGCGCGCAAGGTCAAATCCCTTGAAGAGAAGTCACCTGAGGTGATCGCGGCGGGAAACATTGGGTGTATGATGCAGATCGGGTCGGGAACCGATGTGCCGATTGTGCATACTGTTGAGCTTTTGGATTGGGCCACTGGCGGGCCAAAGCCACCAGCGATGACAGGCGAACGGGCGATTTCCTCTGAAATACCGAACCTCAGATAACAAATCACCGTCATAATCTTGTCCAATCCTCAATCTAAGCAGATGATGCACCGAGGAGGGACGCAATGCGGTATGGCCTGAAAGCCCTGATGTTGACGCTTGCGCTGGCGGTGCCTGCACCTGTGCTCGCCGAGGAAGAGACCGCGGCAAGCGGACTAACCTCTCTGATGACATCTTACGAGGCGCGTGGCTGGGAAGGCGTTGGGCGTCTCAATATCGGATTTGGCGGCATGTGTACGGGCGCATTGATTGCGCCTCGATTGGTCCTGACGGCGGCGCATTGCCTGATCGATCAGCGCACCGGGCAGAATGTGGATGCGCGCAGCATCACGTTTCTGGCGGGATGGCGCAACGGGCGGGCCTCTGCGTCGCGCAAGGTGCGTCGTGCAGTCGTTCATCCGCAACATGAATACACAGGCCCCAGTGGTGAGTTGAAAGTGGCCAATGACCTTGCGCTTCTCGAACTCGACAGCGAGATCCGTCTGGCCCACATCCAGCCTTTCAAGACAGCAAGCCGCCCCCGCAAAGGCGCGTCGGTCGGTGTGGTGTCTTATGCTCATGACCGCCAGAACAGTTTGTCGTTGCAAGAAGTGTGCCACGTTCTTGCCCGGCGCAGTGGAGCTTTGGTCTTGTCATGCGACGTCGATTTTGGCTCAAGCGGCGCCCCGGTCTTTGCCGATGTCGATGGTGAGCCGCAGATCGTATCGGTTGTGTCTGCAAAGGCGATGATCCGGGGACGCAAAGTGTCTCTTGGCACCAATCTTGAAAAGCCGCTTGATGAATTGATGGCCCTGATGGCCGCAAGCGACGGTGTATTCGATCGCGCCGCGCCTGAACCCCGCAGACTGTCCGTCGGTGGCAGCAATGGATTGGCCTTGTCCGGTGGCGATTCCGGCGCAAAATTTGTCAAACCCTGAACGCTTGACGCGCCATTGGACAGCGGCCAGTTTACTGCCGATGAAGACATTTGGCCTTCCCATGCTCATGACGTGCCTGGTCTTGGCATGGCCGGTTTGGGCGGATGTTTCTGCGGTGGGACGCCTTGAAAACACATCCACAAATCAAACCTGTACCGGAACATTGGTCGCTCCGAATGTAGTGTTGAGCGCGGCCCACTGCGCCGGCGCGCTGCGCGACGCGCCAGATACCGAAGCGGCGCAGGTGGTGTTTCGTCCAGGGGGGCTTGGCGGGACGGTCGCATTTAAGGTGACCAACCGCGTGACACACCCGTTTTTCGCACAGCCCCTTGCAGCAAATGGCTGGAAACTGCGGTTTGATATGGCGCTGTTTGCGTTGGAAAGCGATGTGCCTGAAACACTCGCACGTCCAATGCCAACCGGCCCCGAAGCGCGACTGGGTGAGACCTTGTTTCTGGTAAGCTGGCGCGCCCGCGCATCAGCCCCACCTCGCCAGAGGGCTTGCGATGTGATTGATGGAATATCCGGTCTGGTGACTGTGGCTTGCGCGGTGCTTGGGGGTGAAAGCGGCGCGCCACTTTTGCGAAAAACGCCATCAGGACTTGAGCTTGTGGCGGTTCTTTCAAGTCGATCACAGCAAAGAAAACAACCCGTGGCGCTGGCGTCGAATGTCGCGCTGCGCCTCGGCCCATTGCTGGATGCACTGCGGTCTGCCGACGGGTCTTGAACCCCCGATTTGCGATACCTACCTGACATAGCGCAGAGGCCATTCTGGCTCTGCTGACCTGAATTGCCTCGCCCAAACTGGGGAGGCTTGGAACTTGGAATCGCTCAAAGGAGGATCCCTCATGCGAACTTTTGATCTTGCACCGCTTTACCGTGCAACCGTCGGCTTTGACCAAATTGCTGACCTTATGGACCGCGCTCTGACTGACACGTCAAACGCGACGTCCTATCCACCTTACAACATTGAAAAGACGTCCGAGGACGGCTGGCGCATTTCGATTGCCGTTGCCGGTTTCAGCGACGCTGATCTAAACGTCGAAGTTCGGGAAAACGCATTGATCGTGACGGCGAAAAAGGCAGCGGACGACCAAGACCGCACTTATTTGCACCGCGGTATAGCCACGCGCGCCTTTGAGCGTCGTTTCGCCCTTGCCGATCATGTCCGCGTCACAGGCGCGAGCCACGTCGACGGAATGCTTCACCTTGATCTCATGCGTGAAGTCCCCGAAGCGCTGAAACCACGTCGCATTGAGATTGCCAAAGGCGATACGGTTGATGCCAAGGCGGTTGAGGCCAAAGACCTGAACTAAGACCAAGCAACTTCGAGCCAGGCCAAAGATACCCCCGGCACACATGCGCGGGGGGTATCTCGCAATGGTTTCTTATTCTCCGTAAGGCACCCAGATCGTTTTTACGTCGGATGCCGCCGTCAAAAACGCCTGCGCATGGGTGGAACTCCAATCGAAACCCTTGCCATGATTGACCCATGTGCGCTTGAGGTTAAGGGCTGCCTCGCGTTCGAGCACCGCAGACAAATCGCTTCCTGAAAATGACCAGACGGCATCGATATCCATGTGGCCACCCACCTGTGCGGCCAGTTCGCTGTGCGATCCTGTCAGGATATTGACGACACCTGCTGGCACGTCCGATGTATCCAGAACCTGATAAAAGTCAGTGGCAGCAAGAGGGTAAGGCTCTGATGCCAAAATCGTAATCCGGTTCCCCATCGCCATTGCGGGCGCAATAATTGACACCAACCCAAGAAGGGGAGCGTCGTCTGGGGCAAAAGCAGCGATCTTTCCGACAGGCTCGTTCATTGCCAAAGCAATACCGCGCATCGGCACGCCCTTGGCCGCGCCATCGTATTTGTCCGCCCATGCGGCCCAGGTAAACAGCCGGTCAATCGCGGCATCCACTTCGGCTTTGCCTGCACGTTTACCTGTCAGATCATTGATCCGGCCACCGAACTCATCCGCACGCGCCGATAGGTTCTCGCCCAGATAATAGAGGATCTGAGCGCGCAAATGTCCGGTCGTCTTGCCCCAGCCTTTTGCGGCATTCATCGCCTCGACGGCGTTGCGCAAATCTTTGCGGTTCGACTTGGCCGCATGGCCCAAAAGCTTGCCCTTTGGCGACCAGACGGCGGTGGAGTACCCACCATCGGGTCGTGCCTGTTTGCCGCCGATATATAGTTTTGCGGTGCGATCTACCCCGGACACATCCGCGGTGTCGGGCGCGGCAACGGCTCCGATCTGGACAAGTTTCGGTGCCTTCGTAGTTGCCTTTGTGTACGCCGCAAGACCTTCCCAGCCACCTTCGCGCCCAAATCCGCTTTCGCGCACACCGCCAAAGCCAGCGGCGGCATCAAACAGATTGGTCGCATTGACCCAGACCACGCCAGCGACCAGTTTTGGCGCGATATCAAGTGCAAGATTGACGTTCTCGGTCCATACCGTCGCGGCAAGGCCGTAGCGGGTATTGTTGGCCAACTCGACCGCCTCACCGGGTGTCCGAAAGGTTGTGCCGACCAGGACCGGACCAAAGACTTCTTCTTGCATCAACCGGTCAGCCGTGGACAGGCCGGTGATCAATGTCGGCGGATAAAAGCACCCGTTTTCCGGGATCGGGGTTGCCGCGTGGTAAATATCGCCAGCGCTGGACGCGACAAGTGACTTGATCGTTTCAAGCTGCGCGGGATCCACAATTGCGCCGACGTCGATGCATTTGTCCAAAGGATCGCCCAGACGCAATTTGTCCATCCGCGCGCGCAACGACACATAGAACGCATCCGCGATGCCTTCTTGCACCAAAAGCCGCGACCCAGCGCAACAGACCTGGCCCTGGTTGAACCAGATTGCGTCCACAAGCCCCTCAATGGCGCTGTCGATGTCGGCGTCATCAAAGACGATGTACGGCGATTTGCCGCCCAATTCCAACGTAAGCGCCTTGCCGGAACCCGCTGTTTGCTCGCGAATTTTCCGTCCTACGGAGGTTGACCCGGTAAAGGCGATTTTATCAATATCGTCGTGCGTGACAATAGCCTCGCCTGTCGAGCCATCGCCCGTCACGATGTTCAGAACGCCCGGCGGCACGCCAGCTTCGCGCGCGAGATCTGCAAACAAGAGCGCCGTAAGGGACGTGTATTCAGCCGGTTTCAGCACCACAGTGTTGCCCATCGCCAAGGCGGGCGCGATTTTCCACGCCAACATCAACAACGGGAAATTCCAAGGGATGATCTGCCCGCAGACGCCCAACGGCGCACGGTCCGGCAGGGCCTCCTCCATCAATTGTGCCATGCCCGCATGGTAATAGAAATGCCGCGCGACCAGCGGGATATCGATGTCGCGGCTTTCGCGGATTGGCTTGCCATTGTCGAGCGTTTCCAGCGTCGCAAACAGCCGGGACTGCTTTTGGACCAGCCGCGCAAGGGCGTACAGAACACGCGCGCGCGCCTTGGAATCGCGGCCCCAGGCTTTTTGTGCTTTCCGCGCCGCCGCGACGGCCTTGTCGACATCCTTGGCATTGGCCTGACTGATCTTGGCTAAAACTTCGCCGGTGGCCGGGTTCCTGGAGCTAAAACTCCGCGCCGGCTTGGTCCATTGACCGTTGATGAAATGGCCAAAACTGCGCTTGTGGCGGTCCAGCCATGAAATGGCGTCCGAGGCATCTTCGGGGGCCGGGCCATAGTCCATCGTGTCAAAGATTTCGCGGACATTCATGCGCCACATCCTTCGGGTTTGAGTACGCGTTTCGTCGAAGCGGGGAAACGGGCCAGTTTGGAGGCCGGTCGTATCGGGCGCGGTGTGAACCCGCCGCCGCAGTTCGGGCAGAGGCCGTTCAACGGCCCGTCAACACAATCACGGCAAAAGGTACACTCGAAAGAGCATATCATCGCGTCGGTGCTTTCGGGCGGTAGGTCGCAGTCGCAACATTCGCAGTTCGGTCGTAAATCCAACATCGCGCTTATCCAATCGGGTGCCGGTAGCCGGCCGAATATCGACCGGTCACATGGTGTTCTAACTGACGCTCGATATCGCCCAAAAGGCTCGATGCGCCAAAGCGGAACAGATCAGGGCGCAGCCAGCGGTCGCCCAATTCGTCTTTGATCAGCGTCAGATATGTTACGGCGTCCTTGGCCTTGGAAATGCCACCTGCGGGCTTATAGCCCACCCGGAACCCGGTCTCTTCATGATAGGCGCGGATGGCGCGGATCATTGTCAGCGTCACGGGGAGGGTCGCGTTGACGCCTTCTTTTCCGGTCGATGTCTTTATGAAATCAGCGCCCGCCATCATGCAAACCCAACTCGCACGCGCCACATTGCGCAGCGTTCCCAAGTCTCCGGTCGCAAGGATCGCCTTGACGTGGGCATCCCCACAGGCCGCGCGAAATTCCTTCATCTCGTCGTAAAGCGCCTGCCAATTTTGGGTCAAAACGTGCCTGCGCGAAATCACGATGTCGATTTCCTTTGCTCCGGCTTTCACGCTTTCCTTTATTTCTTCCACGCGCAAATGGAACGGGGACAGGCCGGCCGGGAACCCTGTCGACACGGCCGCCACCGGTATTCCAGTCCCCTCCAAAGCCCGAACAGCCGTCGGGATCATGTCGTGATACACGCAGACAGCACCGGTCGTGATGGCATCCATGCCAAGAGCATCCAGAATGTCCCGGCGCACAGGATTGGCCGCCTTGGCACACAGGCGACGCACCCGACCTTCGGTGTCATCGCCAGCCAATGTGGTCAGGTCAATCAAAGTAATGGCGCGCAGCATCCACGCCGCCTGATAGTTCTTTTTGACCGACCGACGGCCCGGCAAAGTTGCCGCGCGGCGCTCAATAGCAGATGTGTTGGCTTGCACTGAGGCGATGCGATCCAGATCAAGCGCGGTTCCCGGATTGCGCGGCTCATGAACTTGCGGCAGATGCGCAAGCGTCGTCTCAGTGGCGGGTGCAGTTCGTACAGTCATGGCGGCAGCCTGATGTTAGGGTCGCGAAAAGCGTTGCATTACCAGAGCCATTAATCAACATTGACCATTTGGTCAAATTTTATCGCAACCGAAACAAAACCTCCGGGCCAATCTGTAGGACCAGACTTTAGATCAGAACGGTCTTAACCGTGGCACCTCGTTCCAGCGTTCGGTGAACAGGGCATTTATCCGCGATTTCCAAAAGCCGTTGGCGCTGTGTGTCGTCCAGCGCGCCTTCAAGACGGATTTCCCGCCGAAACCCATCGATTTTTGCATCCACACTGGTCCCGGCATCTTGTCCATGCACTTTGTCATGGGTCACATCGACGGAAAGATGGCTCAGTGGCCAACCCTTGCGCCGCGCATACATTCGGATCGTCATCGACGTGCATGCACCCAGTCCCGCCGCTAAGAACCCATAAGGAGACATGCCTTTGTTAGTGCCACCATAGGCTTCGGGTTCGTCCGCTATCATGTGATGCTTGGGGCCCGCATTCACGTCTTGGAGAAAGCCGTTCTCGTCGGCTTCGGAAACACGCACTATGCCCTCGGGCGCGCCGGGTGGAGGGGCAGGTTGCTTGAGGTCGAGATACCGCGCGCCCCAGGCGGCAATGACCTCGGCGGCGTATTCGGCGTCCTCGGCCCGCGTGACAAGGTGGTCCGCATCATCAAGTGTCACAAAGCTTTTCGGATGGCGCGCGGCCATAAAGATATTGGTAGCATTTTCAATTCCGACCGTTTCGTCGCGCGGCGCATGCATCACCAAAAGAGCTTTTCCCAGCTTTTCGATCGCTTGCGTCAAGGCGGTACCTGCAACGTCGTCCAAAAAGTCCTTGCCGATCGTAAAGGGCCGCCCGGCAAGCGACACCTGCGCCTTGCCCTCTGTATGGATCGTGTCCAGGGCGTCGCCGAAATTGTGCGTGACGTGACCGGGATCAAACGGCGCGCCAATTGTGACGACAGCTTTCACAGATGCAATGTCGGCGACGGCTTTCAAAACTGCCGCGCCACCCAGCGAGTGTCCGATCATCAGCGTTGGTGCCATGTCGCGTGCGTTCAGCGCCTCGGCGGCAAGAACCAAGTCCTGCGCATTCGAAGTGAACGTCGTGTTTGCAAACTCGCCCTTCGAATGTCCCAGCCCGGTGAAATCAAACCGCAAAACGGCAATCCCCATCGACGCCAGACGCGACGAAATCCGCCGTGCTGCTGTGATGTCCTTGCCGCAGGTAAAGCAATGCGCAAACAATGCCGTCGCAAGGTGAGGTCCATCGGGCAGATCAAGACGGGCCGCCAACGCATCGCCCGCGTGACCCTCGAAAGTAAAGCGTTCCATGCTCATCGGGCAGTCTCCGTAATCATCAGGCCCCGAACCTGTGCCTGCGCGGCCAGCAACACAAGGCCTGTGTCAGCGCTGTCACAGCACCGTGACGGTTGTGTCATTTGCCTGTCAGGGCAGGGCGCACACACACAATCGATCTGGGTCCAGCCCTTTCGATCACAGTTTACGACATTGCGACAAGGCGCGTGAAAAGCCCCTTTCCCCTTTGCCATCAAGCGCCTACCAATAGGTATCGCGCTGTAATGAGGGGCGCGAGACGTTGCGAGCCCGCCGGGCAGGTCGCGCAATGGTCTGAAGTGCGCCCGGGGTGGACCCGTGTGCATGGACGCCCCACAAAAGTCGATGATAGCCAGTCAAATGCGAGACCTTGTCGGCGCTTGCAAAACCGGCTGGCATGTTCTGCGTCGTCGCGGCCCAAGCGGCATTCAGTTCTGGTTTATTGCGCTTGTGATCGGGATCGCTGCAGGCTTTGCCGCCGTGCTGTTTCGAACCGGCATCACCTTTCTGCAAGAGGCGTTCTACGGAACAGACAACGTACGTCTGATCCATTCGTTTGCCGAAACACTGCCTTGGTACGTGATCCTCGCAATCCCGATCCTTGGCGGTTTGGCGGTGGGCCTGATCCTCAGTCGGTTCACGTCGGATGGCAAAGTCCGCTCGGTAGCCGAGGTGATCGAAGGCGCCGCGATGAAGGACGGGCGGGTCGAAATCAAAGAAGGCCTTGCCTCATCAGCGGCGTCGATGATCACACTTGGCACCGGCGGATCAACAGGGCGAGAGGGGCCGGTTGTCCATCTTGCCGCCGTGATTTCCACTTGGATATCCAACCGCCTTGCCGCGGATGGCATCACTGGACGAGATCTCTTGGGCTGCGCGGTCGCGGCTGCCGTTTCGGCGTCGTTCAATGCGCCGATTGCTGGCGCCCTCTTTGCTTTGGAAGTCGTCCTGCGCCACTTTGCCGTCCATGCCTTTGCGCCTATTGTGATCGCGTCGGTGGCGGGGACCGTGATCAACCGGCTGGCCTTTGGTGACATCACCGAATTCTCTCTGGGCGAGGCCGGCGTTCTGGCATTTTATGTCGAATTGCCGGCGTTCCTCCTTCTTGGACTGTTGTCCGGGGGAGTCGCTGTCTTGATGATGCGCTCAATCTTTTGGGCGGATGACTTTGGCAGCTATCTGCAACAACGCGTGCGCCTGCACCGCGCGTTGCGCCCCGCAATCGCGGGGGCGCTTTTGGGCGGTTTGGCAATCTTCTACCCTCACATCATCGGCGTCGGCTACGAGACAACGTCTGCGGCGCTTACGGGATCGTTATTGCTGCATGAAGTGGTGATTTTCTGCATTCTCAAAGTGATCGCGGTGGCGATTACCATGGCCGGGCGCATGGGTGGAGGCGTGTTCTCGCCGTCGCTGATGGTCGGAGCGCTCCTGGGGCTGGCCTTTGGTCTTGTCGCGACCAGCATCGCGCCAAACATCTCGGGCTCGGAAACGCTCTATGCATTGGCCGGGATGGGGGCTGTGGCCGCTGCGGTGCTGGGCGCACCCATTTCGACAACCTTGATTGTGTTCGAGCTGACCGGTGACTGGCAAACCGGCCTCGCCGTGATGGTGGCGGTGTCGATGTCGACGGCTCTGTCGTCGCGACTGGTGGACCGATCGTTCTTCCTGACGCAATTGGAACGGCGCAATATCCACCTTGCGGCCGGGCCACAGGCCTATCTTTTGTCGATGTTCCGCGTCGCCAATGTTTTACGCACCCCTGAAGATGCACGTGCCGCCCCTGATGACGCGATCTGGGAGGCGATCGAGGCGGGCCACACAATCGATCGCAATGCGACACTTGAACAGGCCATGCCGATCTTTGAGGCCACGAACCGTCAGTTTCTGGCCGTCGTCACGCTTGGCGAGGAAGGCGAGCCGCCAAAAATTCACGGCGCTTTGTTCCACGTCGATGCCTTGCGTGCCTACAATCGCGCACTGGCGGCGACAGCTGCCGAAGAACACAGTTAATGGCGGATCAGACCTGTTCGACGGTCACCTGATCGCCAACGTAAAACGCAAGGTGCCCGGCAATCTCGGCCACGCCTTCTTTCGGCGTTTCATAGCTCCACGCTGCGTTCTGGATCGTCGTGCTTTTGGTTACGATTGAAAAATAACGCGCATCGCCTTTGTACGGGCAATGGGTGGTTTTTTCGGTCGTGTCCAAAAAAGCCATCGCGATATCTTCACGTGGAAAATAGATGACCGGTGCGCCGTCACCCTCGATCAGCTCCAGCGCGTCGTTGCTTTCGGCCAATACAGCGCCGCCCGCCCGAACAACCCAGGTGCCGTTGGCTTTAGAAATGTTGATATGGTCGGCCATGGTCGACTCCTTTGTGGTGGCAGCGCAGTTTTTGCGCACCTGCAGGTATTTCACTTGATCAGATAGGGCGCGTGGCCTGTTCCAACCAGTCCCGCGCGCCGTCTGTGACCCGATGTGACAGCTTTTCGCGGACAGTGTCGTGATATTTGTTCAGCCAGTCACGTTCGGATGCCGACATCATACCCGGATCCACCAGCCGCAGGTCAATCGGCGCAAAGGTCAATGTTTCAAAGTCCAAATGGTCGCGCCCATCGCCCATCGCAGGTGCATCCTGCACGACAATCAGGTTCTCGATCCGAATACCAAACGCACCTTCGCGGTAATATCCGGGCTCATTTGAAAGAATCATGCCCGGCTCCAAAGGCACCTCGGACATGCGCGAAAGACGCTGTGGTCCCTCATGGACGCTCAAAAAGACACCTACGCCGTGGCCCGTACCGTGATCATAATCCAAACCGGCCCGCCACAGAGGCGCACGCGCCAGCGCATCCAGATCGCGCCCGGCCAACCCACGCGGAAAACGCGCACATGAGATTGCAATCATGCCTTGCAACACGCGGGTGAAACAGGCGCGATGTTCTTGGGTTGGTGCGCCGACAATGATGGTGCGCGTGATATCCGTTGTGCCATCAACGTATTGGCCGCCGGAATCCACAAGATACAATTCGCCCGAACAGATGACGCGGTTTGTACCTGTCGTCACACGGTAATGCACGATGGCCCCGTTTGGCCCCGCGCCCGATATCGTATCAAAGGCAATATCATGCAGCGCATTGGTCGCGCGACGAAACCCCTCAAGCGATTGGGCCGCGTCTATCTCTGTCAGTTGCCCTGACGGAGCTTCCGCATCAAACCAACTGAGGAACTCAACCATCGCCGCGCCGTCGCGCAAATGCGCCTCACGGGTTGCGGCGATCTCCGCGCCGGTCTTTCGCGCTTTGGGCAAAATGCACGGGTCGCCTGTTTCGGCAATCACAATGTCTTTGAGATTGGCAAGCGCGACACGGACAGCCTCGGGCGCCGATGCGGGATCAATCTGGATTGTGCCGGACAGGCTGCGCAGATAGTCCAACAGACCGTCGTAGGGATGTAGATCGACGTCCGCACCAAGATGAGCAAGAACCTCTGCGTCCGCGCTGGCATTGGTGAAAAACGCAACCCGGCCGGTTTCGTGAAGCACTGCAAACCCCTGCGCAAGTGGATTACGCGGAATGTCGCTTCCACGGATATTCAAAAGCCAACAAATCGAGTCCGGCAACGTCAGAACACTCGCGTTGTGACTCTGATTCACCATTTCCGCCGCCAGCCGCGCACGCTTCTCGGCGCTGCTTTCGCCGGCGATTTTGTCGGAATGCACAAGCAGGGGCGCTTTGGGACGTGACGGTCGGTCGTCCCATATCCGATCAACCAAATTCGCCGTCGCGATCAACTCTATGTCGGCATCTCGCAGTGTTTCTGACAACACGCGCACCTCGGACACCGTGTGAAGCCACGGGTCAAAACCGACCTTCGCCTTTGCAGTCAAAGTGCCAGAAAGCCATGGCCCCAGCTTCGTCTCCGGCCAATGCACTGGCGTGAACTCGGACGCAATTTGCTGCGTCACCTGAAGCCGGTACCGCCCGTCAATAAAAACGCCTGCGATGTCTTGCGTGATGGCCGCAAACCCGGCTGATCCGGTGAACCCCGTAAGCCATTCAAGACGTTCATCACAGCCCGCAACGTATTCGCCCTGATGCGCATCGGCGCGTGGCACAAGAAACGCGTCGACGCCCGCGCCTGACATCTCGCGACGCAGCGCGGCAAGTCGCGGCGGACCCTGATCGGGGGATGAAGAGGCCTCGAAGGATTGAAACATCTAGTACGCTTTTTTCGCAGCTATCATGCGCGCACGTGACCGGGGATTGCTGTCAAACAACGCGGCCAACTGTTCCGTCATTGCGCCGGCAAGCTGCTCGACATCAGTGATGGTTACAGCGCGCGAATAATACCGTGTAACGTCGTGGCCAATGCCAATGGCCAACAATTCGACCGCCTTGCGCTTTTCGATCATCGCGATGACGTCACGCAGATGTTTCTCAAGAAAGTTGGCTGGGTTAACGGACAGTGTGGAATCATCGACCGGCGCGCCATCCGAGATCACCATAAGAATTTTGCGGGCTTCACGCCGCCCGGAAATGCGACGGAACGCCCATTCAAGCGCCTCACCATCGATATTTTCCTTTAGCAAACCCTCTTTCATCATCAGGCCAAGGTTTGTGCGCGATCGACGCCAAGGCGCATCCGCACTTTTGTAGACAATATGGCGCAGATCATTCAGCCGTCCCGGCAACTGAGAGCGGCCATCCTGAAGCCATGCCTCGCGGGACTGACCGCCCTTCCAGGCCTTTGTCGTAAAGCCAAGGATTTCCACCTTCACATTGCATCGCTCAAGTGTGCGGGCCATCACATCGGCGCAAATCGCAGCAATGGAAATCGGGCGGCCCCGCATTGACCCCGAATTGTCCAACAACAAAGTCACGACTGTATCGCGGAAATCCGTGTCCTTCTCCTGCTTATACGCGAGCGGAATGGTTGGGTTCGCAATGACGCGGGCCAGTCGCGCCGCATCCAACGCGCCTTCTTCAAGGTCGAACTGCCAACTGCGGTTTTGCTGGGCCATCAGGCGGCGTTGCAACTTGTTCGCCAAACGCCCGACCGCCCCTTTCAACGGGTCAAGTTGCTGATCAAGATACGCACGGAGCCGCTCCAACTCCGCAGGTTCGGCCAGATCTTCCGCCTTGATTTCCTCGTCGTACTGCGTTGAATAGACTTTATAATTCGGATCAGCATTGCTGATAGGGGCAAGCGGCGGCGCCTCCATTTCGGACTCGCCGTTCGGCATCTCGGCCTCTTCGCCCGTCTCCATGTCCGACATATCGTCCATCGAAATCTGGGCCTGACTGGGGTCTTGTTCAGCTTCCTGGCTTTGTTCGGGTGAGGCGTCAGCGGACTCTTCCTCGCTGCCCTGATCTTCGCCCTGTGCGTCCGGGTTTTCGGTGTCTTCCGCCGTCTCGTCGGCCTGATCATCCGCGTCGGGATCTTCTAGATCGGGATCATCGCCAAGCTGGTCACCATAGCCCAAATCGGTGATCACCTGACGTGTGAACCGTGCGAAAGCGGCCTGATCTTTCAGGACACCGTCGAGGTTATCCAACGTGCCACCGGCTTGTTCTTCGATAAAACCACGCCACAGTTGCATGACATTGTCGGCGCCTTCGGGCAGGGGGCGGCC
>JARFRG010000123.1 GCA_029287375.1 Boseongicola sp.
TCAGCCAGGCGCGAGATCGGAACACAAACATCGGTCGCAATAACACTTGCGCCGGGACGGTACGCCAACCCTGCCCAATACGCGTCGTGACGCGCCTGCCAAAGCTTGTTGCGTTCCTCAGGCGACGTGGTCCATGTGAAATTGGTTCCGCCAACATCCTCGGCGATCTCACCAAATGTTTCGGCCTGCTCGGCCACGCCAGCAGTCGAGCCGTGAAATTCAAGCAACAACAATGGCGTCTCTGGCAGCGTTAACTTTGAATATGCATTGCTTGCCCGTACCTGTGCCTCGTCCAGCAACTCGATCCGTGCGACCGGAACCCCCATCTGAATCGTGGCAATCACAGCGTCGCAAGCGGCCTTAACACTTGGAAATGAACAGATGGCCGACGACATCGCTTCGGGGATGCCGTGCAGGCGGATCGTCAATTCCGTGATAATCCCCAAGGTGCCTTCCGAGCCGATAAACAGCCGCGTCAGATCATAGCCGGCCGATGACTTTTTTGCCCGCTGTCCCGTGCGGATCACACGACCGTCCGGCAACACGACCTTCAGCGAGACAACGCAGTCCTTCATTGTCCCATAACGCACTGCGTTGGTGCCGCTGGCCCGCGTCGCCGCCATGCCACCCAGCGACGCATCCGCGCCCGGATCAATCGGGAAAAACAACCCCTGATCGCGCAAGTATTCGTTCAACTGCTTGCGCGTGACACCGGGCTGAACCACGCAATCGAGGTCTTCTGCATGGACCGCGATAATCTCGTTCATCTGACTGACATCAATCGAAATTCCGCCCGCTGCGGCATTCACGTGCCCCTCAAGAGACGTCCCCGTGCCAAACGCAATGATCGGTACCTTGTGGGTCGCGCAGGCCTTCACGATCTCGGACACTTCTTCGGTCGATGCCGCGAAGATCACGGCGTCTGGCGGCTGATTTTCGATCCAGGTTGTCGTGTGGCCGTGCTGTTCGCGCACCGACGCGCCGGTCTGCAACCGTTCGCCAAATTGCTGCTTCAAAACGCCCAGGACCGTCGCAATCCCGACCTCGTTGCGCATCACTTCTGCCATCGCCGACACTCCTTTATTGGTCGTCTAGCACCCGCCAGCCGATATCGCGGCGACAAAAGCCACCCGGCCAGTCAATCGCATCAACGTCTGCGTAGGCCGCATCGCGCGCCGCCTCCAGCGTTTCTGCACGCGCGGTCACGTTCAACACACGCCCGCCCGTCGCCACAAGCCGTGCGTCCTGGCGCGCCGTCCCCGCATGGAACGTCATGCGAAAGCTGGTCTCTGGCAGCTCTGACAGCCCTCTGATTTCGCTGCCTTTTTCATAAGGCCCGGGGTATCCGTTTGCCGCAAGAACAACCGTCATCGCGTGATCATCGGCCCATACGACCTGCGCGCCTGCCAATCGCCCTTCGGCGCAGGCATGCATCAGATCAAACGCCTGAGCGCCCAATCGCATCATCAATATCTGACATTCCGGGTCGCCAAACCGTACATTGTATTCAACCAGCCGCGGCGCGCCGTCCTTGATCATAAGGCCGACATACAACACGCCCTGATAGGGTGTTTCGCGACGCACCATCTCGGCCAGCGTCGGGTGCACGATCTCGGCCATCGTCCGTTCGGCGATCTCATCGCTCAGGACGGGCGCGGGCGAATAGGCCCCCATTCCGCCAGTGTTCGGCCCCGTGTCGCCTTCACCGACGCGCTTGTGGTCCTGCGCCGTGCCGAACGGCAACGCCTCCAAGCCGTCACATAGCACAAAGAATGACGCCTCTTCGCCGTCCATAAATTCCTCGATCACGACTTCCGCTCCGGCCGCTCCAAACGCCCCTGCAAACATGTCGTCAATCGCGTCCAGCGCCTCGGCCTCGGTCATTGCGACGACCACGCCTTTCCCTGCAGCAAGACCGTCCGCCTTGACCACAATCGGAGCCCCCTGCGCCCGGATATGTGCTTTCGCGCTCTCAGCGTCGCTAAATCGTGCCCAGGCCGCCGTCGGCGCGCCCGCCGCATCACACACTTCTTTGGTAAAGGCCTTAGACGCCTCCAATTCCGCCGCCGCCTGAGACGGCCCAAACACCAGAAAACCGGCTGCACGCAGATCGTCCGACACCCCTGCCGCCAATGGCGCCTCGGGGCCGACAATCACAAAATCTACTGCGTGTTCTTCCGCAAACGCCACAACCGCGGCGCCATCCATGATATCCAGGTCCGCGCAGGTGGCAATCTCAGCAATTCCCGCATTGCCGGGTGCCACAATCAACACATCGCATTTCGGATTTTGCAGCGCCGCCCAGGCCAAAGCATGTTCGCGCCCGCCGCCACCTAGAATAAGAATATTCATCGCAATGTCTCGCTTCACCTTGCCTCTCAGGCGTTCTAGGGTTGCGCGCAGGCAAGCACAAGGCAAGGGCTCTATGGACCTTTTCGAGGAAACCGACGGCGACAACGCGCCTGAATTTACCGTTTCGGAAATCGCAGGAACGGTGCGGCGTCTGATCGAAGGCGAGATGTCCTATGTTCGCGTGCGTGGCGAGGTTGGACGTGTGACGCTGGCGCGCTCGGGGCACCTCTATTTTGACCTCAAAGATGACAAGTCCGTCCTGTCGTGCATGTCCTGGAAAGGCCAGGTGCCGGGTCTTGGCACGATGCCCGAAGAAGGCATGGAAATCATCGCCGAAGGTAAAATGACGGCTTCGGGGTTTTCGTCAAAGTTCGCGTTGAACGCCGTGCGCGTTGCCGTGGCCGGCGAGGGTGCCTTGATGGCGATGCTCGAACGCCGCAAGAAAAAACTCGCCGCTGAGGGTCTGTTTGACGAAGATCGCAAGAAATCGCTGCCTTACCTCCCTGAAATCATTGGCGTTATCACATCGCCGCAAGGCGCGGTGATCCGCGACATCCTGCATCGTCTGCGCGACCGCTTCCCGCGCAAAGTCCTGATATGGCCTGTCGCCGTTCAGGGCGAGGCCTGCGCGCCACAGGTGGCTAACGCGATCCGGGGCTTCAATGCTTTGACACCCGGCGGGGCTTTGCCGCGTCCTGATCTGATTATCGTTGCACGCGGCGGCGGCTCGATCGAAGACCTTTGGGGCTTCAACGAAGAGATCGTCGCGCGCGCCGCAGCCGAAAGCGATATTCCCCTCATTTCCGCCGTCGGCCACGAAACCGACACCACGCTGATCGACTTTACGTCCGACAAACGCGCGCCCACGCCAACGGCCGCCGCCGAATTGGCCGTCCCTGTGCGTCTCGATCTCCTCGCATGGGTGGACGGTCAAGACGCCCGCCTTTTGCGCGCAATCGGGCAGGGCGTCAGTCGCCGCAAAGAGAAACTCCGTGATCTTGTGCGTATCCTGCCCCGCGCTGACACCCTTTTGAACGAACCGCGCCAGCGCCTTGATCGCGCCGACGAGGCCCTTCCGCGCGCCTTGCGTCAAACCGTTGAGCGTCGCGGCGCACGGGTTGCACAACTGGCAAGCGCGCTGCGCCCGGCCACCCTGCGCGCGCGTCTGAAATCCGAGGACAACCGGCTCGCTGAATGGTCAGGGCGGCTTGCCCCGAGCCTGACCCGGGGGATCTTGCGCCGCAAAGATCGTCTACAGGCGGCCCGACTCAGATCCACGCCCCTCCTTGAGAAAGTCGCGAGACAACGTAAAGATTTTAATGCCTTGTCGCCCAAACTTGATGCGGCTTTCGCTGCCCGGATTGCCCGCTCTGCCGAAAAAGTCGACGCGCTCGACCGTGTGCGTCGCTCGATTGGCTACGAAGAAACCCTGATCCGCGGTTATTCCGTGGTGCGGGCAGGCGAGGCGATCGTGACGGGCGCAAAGGCGGCGAAAGCGGCCGGAAATCTCGAAATCCAATTCCGCGACGGGCGTGTCAACGTCACCACAGAAACCGGTGCCGCAAAACCGAAAATCCCCCGCAAAAAGCCGGATCAAGGCAGCCTTTTCTAAACCCCGATTTTTGGGCCGAGACACATCAGCGGCTCCTCGCGCCGGTCCAGTTCATATAATTCCGTGGCCAGCGGATTGTTCTCAAACCGCGCTAAAAGCCGCCCATCGCGCAGATAAAACTGCCAGCACTGCGGTGACGGCAAAGCGTCATACACAAAACACACCTGCGCTCCCTGCGGATACCATTCGCCGTCCTCACAATTGCCGTCCAGATACGACCAGCGCACGCGGCGGCCCTCGAAATATTCTTCGGCCCCGTACTCGGCGCCACGCGTCGAATACGACAACGTCCGTCCCGTCACAATAGATTCGAACTCGGACGGCGACACCGACCGATCCTCGCCAAATGCCATGGAGGGCACACACAAAATCATCAATAACAGCCATCTCATGCCGACAAGTCTCGCATCCGAGACGCGCATTGCCAATCGGGATTGCGAAAACCGCTCCGAGACGTCGCTTTTCGTGCTTTCAGGCGAACTCAGACCGTCTAGGGTGTCCCAAAGTCGAGAGAAAGCCGGAGAACCGAAATGGCGTTGGACGAAAGCAAAAAAGGTGTCTGGAAATCCGGCAAGGGCAAGGGGCGTCACACGCCAAAAGGCCGCCAACTTGATGATGGCGCCCACGCCGAAGTCCTGGCCCTTCTGGGGGATGCTCCACGCCAGCGCGATCTTCTGATCGAATTTCTGCACCTGATCCAGGATGCCTACGGCCACCTTTCCGCCGCTCACATGCGCGCTTTGGCCGAAGAACTCCGCATCGCCATGGCCGAAGTCTACGAGGTCGCCACCTTCTATGCCCACTTCGACGTGGTAAAAGAAACCGACACGCCGCCGCCTGCGCTCACAATCCGCGTCTGCGACTCACTCTCGTGCGAATTGGCGGGCGCACAGGCGCTGAAATCCGCGCTTGAATCCGGCACCAACCCGTCCGAAATCCGCATCCAGCGCGCTCCCTGCATGGGCCGCTGCGACACCGCGCCAGTGGTTGAACTTGGCCACAAGCACATTGACCACGCAACCTTCGAAAGCGTTCTCGACGCCGTTGCGCAAGGCGACACTCATCCCGTTATTCCACCATACGAAACGCTTGCGGCTTACCGCGACGCGGGTGGCTACACCGCGCTTGAAACCCATCGCGCTGCGCAAGACTGGGATGCGGTCGAAGAAACCATGCTTGCATCCGGCCTGCGCGGGCTCGGTGGTGCCGGTTTTCCATCCGGTAAAAAGTGGGGCTTTGCAAGATCCTACGAGGGGCCACGCCTCATGGCCGTCAACGGAGACGAGGGCGAACCCGGCACTTTCAAAGACCGCTACTACCTCGAACGCACGCCGCATCTCTTTTTTGAGGGTATGCTCATCGCCGCCGCTGCCGTCGACGCAACCCGCGTCTATATCTACATGCGCGACGAATACCCTGCTGTCCTGCACATCCTCGCCACCGAAATCGCAGCACTCGAGGCGGCCAAACTTGTCGAGCCCGGCTTTATCGAGGTCCGCCGGGGCGCAGGCGCCTACATCTGCGGCGAAGAAAGCGCGATGATCGAAAGCATCGAAGGTAAACGCGGCCTGCCACGGCACCGCCCGCCATTTGTGGCACAGGTCGGCCTCTTTGGTCGCCCCACTCTGGTCCACAACGTCGAAACGCTCCACTGGGTTGCCCGCATCTGCCGCGAAGGCCCGGAGATCCTCTCAGGGGTCGAGAAAAATGGCCGCAAGGGCCTGCGCTCCTACTCTGTCTCAGGCCGCATCAAGACCCCCGGCGTTCACCTTCTGCCCGCAGGCTCCACTATCACCGATATCATCGAGGCCTGCGGTGGCATGATCGACGGCCATGCCTTCAAAGCCTACCAACCGGGCGGCCCTTCCTCGGGGCTGCTCCCGGCTTCGATCAATGACGTCCCGCTCGACTTCGACACGCTTCAGCCCCTTGGCAGTTTCATCGGTTCCGCCGCCGTCATCGTCCTGTCTGATAAAGACAGCGCTAAAGCCGCCGCGCTGAACATGCTGCGGTTTTTCGAGGACGAAAGCTGCGGACAATGCACGCCTTGCCGCGTCGGATGCGAGAAAGCTGTCAAACTGATGCAGGCCGACACATGGGACCAGCCACTTCTCGAAGACATCTGTCAGGCGATGGCCGATGCATCGATCTGCGGGCTGGGGCAGGCGGCTCCGAACCCGATCCGCCTCACGATCAAACATTTCGCGGACGAAATCTGACGCTTAAAGGCTGCAGAACCCACACCCAAAGTCTTTTCCTTCCCGCTTCAAACGCATAGGTGAGTGGGGAACCGGGTAAGGAGGCTCCATGGCGTTTTTCTCAAAACTTAAAGAGCGGCTGTTCAAGTCGTCGTCGAAAATTGACGAAGGTTTGGATGCAATTGTCGAAGCAGGCGGCGTTGAAGAAAACGCACCCCTTGAGGCGTCGCAAGATCCACCTGTCCCACCACCGGACGTATCACCCAAACTACCCGATGAAATTCAGCCTCTCCCGACAGAGATTGAACCCCTGCCGGACGAGACGTCACCCCTGCCGGATGAAATCGCGCCGACGCCCGACGAAATCGCGCCGTTGCCCGACAGAGATCCTCCTGTGCCGGACCCTGCGCCCGAAGAACTGCCACCCGCGCCAAACGAGGTTCCCGACCTGCCTGACGAGGTTCCCGAACTGCCGGACGAGGCCCCCGAACCGCTCATCGAAGAACCTCCGTATCAGCCTGTCGAAGTGCCGGATACTCCCTACGATGACCCGTCGCCGGACACAGAGACGTTAACTGCCGCCCGCCCGGCCGAGCCACCACCTGAGACATCGCAACCCACGCGGCCAGGAATTCTGGGCCGCCTGTTCAATCGCCCTGAACAAAAAGTCGTTGTCCGTCGCGCGCTGGACGACGACATGCTGGAGCAGATCGAAGAACTTCTTATCTCCGCCGATATGGGCGTCGAGACTTCGATGCGTGTCGCCGCAAATATGGCCGAGGGCCGCTTGGGCAAAAAATTCTCGACCGAGGAACTCAAAGACGTGATGGCCAGCGAAATCGCCCGCATCATGGACCCCGTCGCCAAACCCATGCCGATTTACCAAAAACGCCCGCAAGTGGTTTTGGTTGTCGGCGTCAATGGATCGGGCAAGACCACCACAATTGGCAAGCTTGCCTCACAATTTCGCGCCGCGGGCAAAACCGTGGTGATCGCTGCGGGGGACACCTTCCGCGCCGCCGCCGTCGAACAGCTTCAGGTCTGGGGCGAGCGCGCAGGCGTACCCGTCATGACCGCGCCCGAAGGCTCCGATCCGGCCAGCCTTGCCTATGACGCCATGACCAAAGCCGAAGCCGACGGCGCGGATCTCTTGATGATCGACACCGCAGGCCGCCTTCAGAACCGCCAGGATCTGATGGAAGAGCTTGCCAAAATCGTTCGCGTTATCCGCAAGAAAGACCCCGATGCGCCGCATAACACGCTTCTCGTGCTGGACGCGACCACGGGGCAAAACGCCCTGAACCAAGTCGAGATTTTCCAGAAAATCGCTGATGTGTCCGGCCTCGTTATGACCAAACTCGACGGAACAGCCAAAGGCGGCGTTCTGGTCGCGCTTGCAGACCGCTTTGGCCTGCCGATCCACGCCATCGGCGTTGGCGAGCAAATCGACGACCTTGCTCCCTTTGATCCCCGCGAATTTGCGGCTGCCCTCACCGGCTTGGAAGAATGAAGACCGCGCTTTCTTTCGTCGTTGCCGTCATTCCCGGCTTCGCAATCGCAGACTGCACCACCGAAAGCGCCTTTCTGCGCGCTGCTTTCGAAAGCCGGAACTACACCATCACGCGCATGGACGAGGTCACGAATAATCAAGGTTCCTGCGAGGTGGACGATATCTTTCTGGAGCAAGGCGCCGTCACGCTACGCATCGCGCACGCCAAATGGCGGCTTGAAGGCCTGGAGGCGCTGACCGCGAATGAAGGACAGGTTAGCCTAAACGCCGACGTCACCGATCTGGTGATTTCGCCACGCACCGACGACCGGTGGGTCACTTACATGCTGACCGAGCAAAACCGACGCAACACCATTGATATCACCCTGTCCGCGACCTGGGATTTCCCGGATGGAACGCTCGAAGTCGCCGCGCTCGATGTCGACCTGCCAGGAGACAATCGTGTGGTCTACGCGTTTCGCGTGACAGGCGCGACGCAACCCCTTCTCACCGGCGATCCAGCAGCGCTCCAAGCCGTGTCACTGGAACATATGGTACTCGAGATCGAAAACCGTGGCTTTGCAGACGCGCTCATCCTCGGCCCACTGATTACAAGCCTGTCGGACGTCCCAGGCGCACCTGAAACCGTGGTCGAAGGCACCAAGCGGGATTTGCGCGCTCTTGTATCGAACCTGCCAGGCGACGTCTTCGGGACAGACACCAAATCCGCCTTGATTAACCTTATCAGCGCAGGCCCCGTGCCGTGGGGCGAAGTTCTTGTGCAGATCGTGCCGGCCCCGACAATCGCTCTTGCACCGTTCTTCGAGGCGGCCCTGCTCCCCGTCACCCCTGACAGCATCAGCGCGCTCTTTCAGGGCGGGCAGGTCAAAGTGTCCTTCATCGAGGACACAAGCCAGAATTGAGCGAATGGCTGATCTCTCTTGAAGGCACGGATCAGGGCAAACAGGTTGCCCTGGCCTTGGCACTCTTGGCCGCCATCCTGCATGCGCTTTTTGGCGCGCTTCAAAAGGGCCGCTATGACCCCTTCACAACGCGGTCGGCCATCGATGGCTGCTACGCTCTGATCGCGCTGCCGTTTGCGCTCTTCGTGGTGCCATGGCCAGAACCAGACGTCTGGCCGCTTTTTGCAATCGCATGGGTCATTCACGTTGGTTACAAAATCGCTCAGGCCTCAGCCTATTCCGTTGGTGCCTACACGGTTGTTTATCCGGTCGTGCGCGGCATCGGCCCGGTTTTCACCGTGATCGGCGCAGGTATCCTGTTCGACGAAGTCTTCGCCCCCGCGCAATGGCTGGGCGTCACAATGCTTGCCACCGGGATACTGGGTCTCGCGGTCTATAACCTGCGCCACGTCACAACTGATCGCGCGCGCCTGCCGCTTGCACTTGGTCTTGCGACACTGACAGGCGGCTTTGTTGCCCTTTACACCACATGGGATGCCTTCGTGATCCGCGCCACCGCCGATCCGATGACCTTCGTCGCATGGTTCTTCCTGATTGACGGCATCGCCTTTCCGGCAGCCTACCTCGCCTACAAAAAGGGCCGCGTTCCCCGGCCCTTCGCGCCGCTTCTTAAACTCGGTATGACGGGCGCCGTCGTTGCGATCTTCTCCTTTGGAGGGATCATGCTGGCGACCCGGCTCGACAAAGTCGGAGAGGCCGCCGTGTTGCGCGAAACGTCGGTCGTGTTTGCCGCCCTCATTGCATTTCTCTTCTGGGGCGAACGCGTCGGCCCGCGCCGCCTCGCGCTCATGGGCCTGATCGCGCTTGGGGCGGTAGTCGTCGAAGTCGGCGGCACGTGACACGCGCTCTCAATAAATCACCGCTGCGCATTGCAGGGCCACAGATCGAAGGTTAAGTGACCGCCATGGAAGAAAAGACCCTCAATCCGATCGTAAAGCAGGTTCTTGAACTTGGCCCGCCGCTTTTGTTTTTCGTGGCCTACCTCAGAATGCGCGACGAGACCTATACAATCGGTGGCACCGACTACGATGGCTTCATCGTTGCGGCGGGGGTCTTTGTGCCGATACTTTTGGCCAGTATCGCGATTATCTGGAAACTGACGGGCAAACTCAGCCGGATGCAGGTGTTCACGGCCGTTATGGTGATCGTCTTTGGTGGCCTCACGGTCTGGTTCAACGACGAGCGGTTTTTCAAGATGAAGACCACACTCGTCTACGGGCTGTTCGCGGTCATTTTGGGTATCGGATTGGTGCAGGGGCGGTCCTATCTCGCCTGGGTCATGTCCGAATTCCTGCCCATGACAGACGAGGGCTGGATGAAACTCACGTGGCGCCTCGCCGCCTTTTTCGCCGCTCTCGCGGTGGCCAATGAGATTATATGGCGCACCATGTCGACAGATGCCTGGGTCAAGATTGAGACTTTTGGCTTCCCGCTCTTGATGTTTGTCTTTCTGTGGAGCCAGATCATGGCGCTTCAAGGTCACCTGATCGACGTCGACGCCGACAAGACGTCCTAGCCAAGCACGTCGTTTTCGCCTCGCGACCCCTCAAGATCGACCAATGTTTCGCGACCAAGACGGTCAAGAAACCGCAAACCTGCGACGCGATCTTTGCTCCATTGAACAAGGGCAGGGACCACCGCGTCCTTGAGCGCAAGGGACACAGCCGTGCCGGGCAATACCGCAAACGGGACGCTTACCTTTGCCCCATCGCGCGAGATATCAAGAAGCAACACGCCAAGATCTTCGCCGTCCACCAACAGACGCGCTGACACGCAACTTGAGCGTCGGCTGGGGCGATAGTCACCAGGGGGGCGTCGGATCATCTGCATCGCTCGCCGTCCTATCAGCCCGTTGTTAAAATACTCTAAGCGTCAGCCCGTTTGGCCGAACATGATCCATTTTCGTGATCGCTTTTCGCCCATCGGATGTTGAAACCTCTTCACAGCCAAACAGTCACATCACGACACCGATGCCGCGCACCACGCAACATGCGAAGTGCTCCATGCGTCGGCGCGCCTTGATCGAACGATGATACCGCCTCGCCATCACTCCCACACTGTCCACTCGGCCCCTCTTCCACAGATCAATGGCGTTCGGAGTGCGTGTGTCTGCATCACAAAACGAACCGATCTTGGACGCAGCTTCTGGCACTCAGGACCAGCGTTGTCGCGCCATCACTCAGCGAACAAGGTGCTCGCGCAGGCGTTTCATCTCGAATTTGAGGCTGGCGGGGCAAAAAACAAAGCGATCCATCGCGCGACTGTCAAATCTTGACGGCTCGACGTCTAAGGGGTAGCCATCATTCACCGTGGCGATTTGTACACCGGATTGCGGGCCACGTTAAATAAACCGCTAAAGAGGTCAGGGACGTTTCCACGCCCCCGGCGCTCCGCGGTGGGGGCTTTTTATTTGGAAAGGAGGCGTCCCCATGTCGACCGATTGGAATACACGGACAAAGCTGGTCCACTCTGGAATACGGCGCAGCCAATATGGCGAAGTGTCCGAAGCTATATTTCTGACGCAAGGGTTCGTTTACGAGACGGCAGAACAGGCCGCTCAGCGGTTTGATCAGCTTGGCGAGGACGAATTTATTTATGCGCGCTACGGCAACCCGACCGTTGCGATGTTCGAAGAACGCATCGCTGCGATTGAGGGCGCAGAAGACGCCTTTGCCACCGCCAGCGGCATGGCAGCGGTCAACGGCGCACTGACGTCAATGCTCAAGACCGGCGATCACGTCGTGTCCGCGCGTGCGTTGTTTGGCTCGTGCCTGTATATTCTCGAAGACGTGCTGACCCGCTTTGGGGTCGAGGTTACCTTCGTTGACGGGACAGATCTGGACGCCTGGCGTGCTGCGATGCGCCCGGATACCAAAGCGGTATTCCTTGAGAGCATGTCGAACCCGACGCTTGAGGTGATCGACCTAAAATCCGTAGCTGAAATTGCCCATGCGCACGGAGCGCTTGTGATCGTCGACAACGTCTTTTCGACCCCGGTTTTCAGCCGCGCCATTTCGTTAGGGGCAGATGTCGTCGTCTATTCGGCGACAAAACACATCGACGGGCAGGGTCGCGTCCTTGGTGGCGTTATCCTTGGAACCAAGGATTTCATCCGCAAGACGGTTGAACCTTATCTCAAACACACAGGCGGCGCGATGAGCCCGTTCACGGCCTGGGTTCTCTTGAAAGGCCTTGAAACGCTTGACCTGCGGGTGCGCGCCCAGGCGGATGGCGCTTTGAAAATTGCCCAAGCCTTGTCAGGCGATGATCGGCTGTCGCGGGTCATTTACCCTGATTTGCCCAACCATCCGCAGCACGCAATAGCCAAAGCGCAGCTTGAGCGCGGCGGAACAGTTGTAGCACTTGAACTTGTGGGCGGGCAGGCGGCGGCGTTCCGTTTTCTGAACGCGCTTGAGATCGTGACGATTTCAAACAATCTCGGGGATGCCAAATCAATCATCACGCATCCCACGACCACGACGCATCAACGTCTCAGCGAAGACCAGCGCGCCGCGCTCGGGATCACGCCGGGGTTGGTGCGTCTCAGCGTCGGGATAGAAGACGCTGACGATCTGGTGGCAGACTTGATGCAAGCTCTTGATGCGATGTGAGGCAGATCCTGGATTGCGCCGCGCGATGCGCGCCGCGAGGGGAGGGGGCGCTGCCCCCCACGGCCTTTGGCCGATTCCCCCGCGGGATTTTGTAAGGGTGACATCGAGGCGCCCGCGGTTTAGCCGTTCATTATCCGGCAGTTTCGGCCAGAATAAGAGGCCCCAAATTGCGAGTTTAATGCGGTTCTGGAAAAGGGGGGGGTCAGCGCGGAGGGGGTGAATAGCCTTGGTGTT
>JARFRG010000134.1 GCA_029287375.1 Boseongicola sp.
CCTCCAGACCGCTCAAAGGATCACCGCTATGAAGGGTTTTTCGAACCGCTGGAAAGACTTTCCCGACTACATCATTGGCATCACCAAAGAGATCTGGGAAGACCGTGGCGTCGGCACCTTGCATGACTACTACGCCAAAGACATCGTCGTGCGCTCGCCCATGGGCATCCAGCGCGGCAACGCAGCCGTCATGGCCGCGACGATGGCGACAATCAACGAGTTTCCAGACCGCGAATTGCTTGGCGATGACGTGATTTTTTCCGACGATACCGAATTCGGCCTGCTGTCCTCTCACCGCCTCATCACCCGCGCCACCCATACCCGGGACGGTCAATTCGGCGCTGCGACCGGCAAGCCATGGACCGTGCGTGTCATTGCCGATTGCGCCGCCAAGGATGACTGTATTTATGACGAATGGCTGGTGCGCGACTATGGCGGCATCGTGCGGCAACTGGGCATGGACCCGAGAGACTATGCGGCCCAACTGATCGAGGCTGAAGGCGGCGCCGACGCGGCGTCCAAGCCGTTCACGCCCGACCAAGATATCGACGGCGGCTATAACTCAAGAGGCAACGACAATGCTTGGGGTCAACGGTACGCCGACACCCTGACGCGCATCATGGATCTCGACTTTCACACCATACCAAAAGACTACGACCGCGCTGTGAACTGCGAATACGCGGGCGCGCAAACCGTTCTCTCACACGACAGCGTCACGAAATTCTGGCTGGGTCTGCGGTCATCTTTTCCGGACGCTAAATTCATGATCCACCACCAGATCGGCATGGACGGGGACATGCTGGCCCCGCGCGCTGCGATCCGCTGGTCGTTGGATGGCACGCATTCCGGTTGGGGCACTTTCGGCAAACCGACGGGCGCGAAAGTTCACGTGATGGGCATGTGCCACGCAGAATACGGCCCGTTTTGCAATGCGAGCGGCCCGCAAGACGCCACCATTCGCCGCGAGTGCGCCCTTTACGACGAAATCGCGATCTGGAAACAAATTCTGATGCAAGGAACACAGCAATGACCCCTGCTGAAATGGAATCCCGCATCGTTCGCTATGGCGATCTGCAACCCTGCAAAACCGCCTTCATAGACGCCCACACACCGGGTAGCGACCAAAAGGAAAACTTCACGATCATCGGTGGCGGGGTTTCTGAATCCCCCGACCAACACGTCCACATCTCTATCCCGCACGGCTTCAACATCGGCGCTGCAGGCCAACCCCCGCGCGTGACCAACTCACTCCACGACCACCACACCGCCGAGGCCTTCTTTGTACTCTCAGGCAAATGGCGCTTCTTCTGGGGACGTTGGGGCGACGCCGGTGAGGTGACGCTGGACGAAGGCGACATCTTCAACATCCCCACAGGCATCTTTCGCGGGTTTGAGAACATCGGCACCGACTACGGGAGGATCATGGCGATCCTTGGCGGCGATGATGCCGGCGGTGGCGTCATGTGGGCGCCCCAAGTCATAGAGAACGCGGCGGACCACGGCTTGATCCTTGGCGAGAACGGCAAGCTCTACGACACCAAGCGTCAGCAAAAACTGCCCGATGGCGTGGGCCCAATGCCCCTCATGTCCGAAGAAGAACTGGCCAAGCGCCCCGAGCCGACCACCGCAGACGTATTGCCCAACCATGTCGCCCGGTACTGGGATCTGTTTGCCTTGGCAGACAAAACGCCAGCTCAAGTGATCGGCGAAAACGGGCTATTGCGCGACAAGCCAGGCTTCGAGGTGGAATTCATCACCCGCGGCAGCGCCACCGAGGCCAAGCACAGCCACAAATATCCTTCGGTCCTGATGCCCATGCGCGGCCATTGGCGCGTGACGTGGGATGGCGGTTCATCGACCCTCGCACCCGGCGACACCATGTCCGTCCCTGAAAACCTCGCCCATTCGGTCGTGCCTTCAATGACCGGAGAGGCCAGTCTCTACCACATTGTGGCCACCGGCGACCCCGCTGGACCCAGTTGGAACGGTTAACACGATCCCTGTGCACCTCTGTAAATACAGTGTGTGCGCAGGGAATGTACGCACAGTGACACACTCGAAAGGCCCAATATGTCCAAGATATTAACGTCCCATGTCGGCTCCCTGCCTCGCACCCAAGAGGTCGTGGATTTCATTTTTGCGCGCGAGCGCGGCAAAGACTACGACCCTGCCGCATTTGACGCCGCAATGACCAAAGCGGTGTCAGAAACCGTTGCAAAACAAAAGGATGCGGGCGTCGATATCGTATCGGATGGCGAAACATCCAAGATCAGCTACGCCACCTACGTCAAAGACCGCTACACCGGTTTTGATGGTGACAGCCCCCGCAACGCACCGGCCGATTTGAAGAAATTCCCGAGTTTTCTCAAACGCTTGGCTGACGATGGCGGCACCCCCCAGTACGCGCGCCCAATGTGTGTCGGCGAGGTGAAATCAAAAGGTCAGGGCGAGTTGGAAAAGGACATCGCCAACTTCAAGGCAGGTATGGCCGAACAAGGCATTGAACGCGGCTTTATGAACGCCGCCAGCCCCGGCGTTATCTCCTTGTTCTTGCAGAACGATTTCTACGCCACCCGCGAAGAATACCTCTCTGCTTTGGCCGATGCGATGCGCGACGAATACCGCACGATCGTGGACAGCGGACTCGACCTACAACTTGACTGCCCCGACCTTGCACTGTCCCGTCACATGCTGTTCAACGACCTCTCTGACGACGAATTCCTCAAGATTGCGGGGTCTAATGTCGAGGCTCTCAACCACGCTCTGAGCGGCATCGACCCGTCCCGGGTTCGGGTCCATATCTGTTGGGGGAATTACGAAGGCCCCCACGTCTGCGACATCCCGATGTCCAAGATGTTCGACACGCTGATGTCGGTCGGGGCGAACAAGCTGCTATTTGAAACGTCCAACCCCCGCCACGGCCACGAATGGGCCGTCTTCCGCGACCGCAAGGCCGACATTCCCGAGGACAAAATCCTCGTTCCCGGCGTCGTCGATACCACAACCAATTTCGTCGAACACCCCGACCTCGTTCAGCAACGCATAGAACGCTTCGTCGACATCGTTGGCCATGATCGTGTGATCGCTGGATCAGATTGTGGTTTTGGAACCTTCGCCGGATACGGTGCCGTCGATCCGGAAATCGCCTATGCCAAGCTTGCCGCGCTGTCCGTAGGAGCCGCGCAAGTTAAATGACCCTTGTTCTCTTGCCTGGAATGATGTGTGACGGGCGGCTGTTCCAACACATGCCGCCCCACCGCTGCCTTGCCATTTCGCAACATGACACCGTTCAGGCACTGGCCGCAGATGTGCTGCAAAAGGCCCCCGAGACCTTCGCCTTGGGCGGGCTGTCGATGGGCGGCATCGTCGCGATGGAGATCATACGGCAGGCCCCAGATCGCGTCACGCGCTTGTGCCTGATGGACACCAACTGTGAGGCGGAAACCGACCCCATCAAGGCGATGCGCCAACCCCAAATTGACAAAGCTCTGGCAGGGCAACTGGACAGCGTCATGCGTTTCGAAATGAAGCCAAACTACCTCGCCGATGGTCCGCGCCGCGGCGACGTGCTGGACCTGTGCATGGAGATGGCGCTTGGGCTTGGTGCAGAGGTGTTCGCGCGTCAGTCTGTTGCCTTACGGGACCGTCCCGACCAGAAGCAAACCCTTGAAAACTGGGGCAAACCCACGCTTGTCCTCACCGGCGCACAAGACCGCCTTTGCCCCCTACACCGCCACGAATTGATGGCCGAATTAATGCCACAAGCAACCTTAACGATTATCGAGAACGCAGGGCACCTCCCCACGCTGGAACGCCCCAATGCGACCCGCGCCGCGCTATCACGTTGGCTAGAAGTGTAATTCACAGTCACTGTCAGAACACACTGCGCGGCCCGCCTTTCACTGCCCTGGACTTAATTGTTCCGGCAGAACTTCCTTACTTGCTTGATCACCACCAAGCACCGAGACAAGAAGGCTGCTGAAATTCCTACTGGTAACGCTAGCATATCAGTTTAATCTGATAATACCTTGGAGCTTTTTGCCAAGGAGGGATTTGCAAGAACGGATTTCGGAGTGCTGTCAGACGGGGTGTGTCGGCTCAATCCAGAACTGGCGCGACGGGTTGTTCAGGATGTTGATCAAGGGTTGAGCGGGATCTCATGAAAACGCAATTGTTCGTCGGCGGTTTGCCTCAAAGACCAGCGCTCTGTGCAAAGCAGTCGTTTGCCGCGAGTCGATCTGATGACCGCCTGCGGACTTAGTGAGCTTTCGCTGGGCAGCAATCATGAGGCAGCAAGCGGCACATTGCGACCGCAGCACAAAGCGTTAGAAGGGGAGGTCTGATTTGGCTGTTAGAACGGGATGAGCACTCTGCGTGATTGGAAGTCGGCATTCAATCGGCCCCGAAGCTCGTTATCAGTCTGGGGGGGCGGGGAGCAGAAAGGCAACACGAAGGGAACTTAATGCTATGAATTTCCAAAAAATTGGCGGGATCGCCGGACTAATCGCTGCCGGTACCTATTTGTTTGGTATTGGATTGTTGTTGGGCGTGTTGGAACCAGCCGGCTATGATGGAGAAGACATGGTTGCGCAGGCCAAGTTTTTCTCTGAAAACCAGCTGATCATGTACATTTGGAATCTGGTAATATGGATTTTGAATGCCATTGTCTTGGTCATTCTCGCCCTCGCTATTCACGACAAGCTGAAAGAAAAAACGCCGGCCTTCAGTCAGGTGGCCACATCTTTTGCGTTGATTTGGGCGGGCCTAGTTTTGGCCAGTGGCATGCTTTCAAACATCACCGTGAGCACGGCTTCCACTCTATATGCTACGGACCCCGTGCAAGCTGGCGCATTTCTGCAAAGCCTCACCGCGGTGGAAAGTGGCCTGGGCGGGGGCAATGAGCTTGCCGGTAGTTTGTGGGTGTTGATCCTGAGTTGGGCGGCCTTGCGCACCGAGGCTTTTTCAAAGTCCATGAACGTATGCGGCATGCTGATTGGTCTTGCCGGACTAAGCACACTCGTCCCAGCCCTTGCCCCCGTCACGGGCGCAATATTCGGCCTGGGTTTCATTGTCTGGTTTGCATGGGTGGGCATTCATCTGCTGCGAAGCTAACACCTTGCTAGTGGCGCGCCGATCCACAAA
>JARFRG010000259.1 GCA_029287375.1 Boseongicola sp.
CTTGTCGAATACCTTGCACTCGAACCTCCGAAGCCCGCATTCGCCGTTGCCGGGGGGGTCGCCGCCAACACACAAATCCGCAGTGCTCTGCAATCAGTATCCGCCGCGATCAACGTCACGTTCACGGCCCCGCCGCTCGCCCTTTGCACGGACAACGCCGCAATGATCGCATGGGCGGGCCTAGAGCTTGCGGCGATAAATGACCCGGGCCTCACACCTCTCGTTCCCCGCCCCAGATGGCCGCTTGACCGTACAAGTCCCGCCATGCTCGGTTCGGGTAAAAAAGGAGCAAAAGCATGAGCGACATCGCGGTTCTTGGCGCAGGCGCCTTCGGAACGTCGCTCGCATTGGCGCTTTCGCTCAACGGAGCAAACGTAACACTATGGTCGCGCGACGAAGCAATTGCCGACACCATGCGCAAAACCCGAACGTCTCCGCCTCGTTTGCCCGGCTTTGCCCTCCCTGCGTCTCTCTCGATTTCAAACGATCTGAACGCACTCAAATCCACTACCTTGCTGATCGCGGTACCAATGCAATCGCTTTCCGGCTTTCTCGACGCCGCCCCGAATTGGACAAACCGAACACTCGTCGCCTGCTGCAAAGGCATAGACCGCACAACCGGTCTGGGGCCAATTGCTACACTTCGCAAAAGCCGTCCCGCATCACAGGTCGCACTCTTAACTGGGCCAAGTTTTGCTGCCGATATTGCCCGGGGCTTGCCGACCGCCCTGACACTTGCCGCCGATACGGACGCTCTCGCGCGCGCGTTGCAAGCCCAGCTCTCTCGGCCAGCACTTCGACTGTATCGTACAGCGGACACAATCGGCGCCGAGCTTGGCGGAGCGCTCAAAAACGTGATTGCGCTTGCTGCCGGGATGGCAATCGGGACGGGCTTTGGTGACAGCGCCCGCGCCGCCGTCATCGCACGCGGATTTGCGGAAATGACGCGATATGCGATCTCAAAGGGCGCAGAGCCGGATACGCTTCAAGGCCTGTCAGGGCTGGGCGATCTCGTCCTGACCTGCACGTCCGAAAAATCCCGCAATTTCACGGCGGGATGTGCCTTCGGACGCGGTGAGCTCCCGGACCGAACCTCGACAATCGAAGGCATTGCCACGGCCGAGGCCCTTGCACACGAGGCAAGCCGGCACGCCCTGGACCTGCCCATCACTTTGGCCGTCAATGCCGTTGCATCCGGGAAAATGGACGTGGCAAACGCTGTTGACGCGCTTCTTGCCCGCCCCCCTAAACAGGAATGATCCCATGCGCTATTGGCTCTTCAAGTCCGAAACATCCACATGGAGCTGGGATCAACAAGTCGCCAAGGGCGATGCCGGTGAGGAATGGGACGGCGTCCGCAACTATCAGGCCCGCAATTTTATGCGTGAGATGAAGATCGGCGACCGCGGGTTCTTCTACCACTCACAAAAGGATCGCGAGATTGTCGGCATTGTCGAAGTCATAGCCAAAGCACACCCGGACAGCACAACCGACGACGAAAGATGGGAGTGCGTGGACATCAAATCCGTGATGCCCCTTCCGAAGCCTGTGCATTTGGACCAGATCAAGGCCGACAAACGTCTGGAAAATATGGTTCTGGTGAAAAACTCACGCCTATCCGTTCAGCCCGTTTCCGACAGCGAATGGCGCATTCTTTGTGACCTCGCGGGGCTCTGAAACAACGTATGAGAAAGAAAGCTGGATTGAACGGCGAACAGGCCCGATACTCCCGCTCAAAGAAATAGGGAGAATAGCAATGGGTTTCCTAAGCGTAATAGTCGCGGCCGTCGCGGCCTGGGTTTTCGGAGCAATCTGGTATGGTGTGGTCGGCAAGCAGTGGATGGCTGCCTCGGGGCTGACCGAAGAAACCGTAAATCGCAAAGATCCGGCCCCATACATCGTAAGTTTTCTCTGCACGCTTCTTGTGGCCGGAATGACCCGCCATGTCCTTGCAACATCGGGCGTAGACACAGTTGGCAAAGGCATTCTGACTGGCCTGGGGCTTGGCCTTTTCGTCGCGGCACCCTGGATCGCGACAAACGTAATGTTTGCCCAGCGCGACCGGGGCTTGATCTGGATGGACGGCGTTTACCCGACCATAGGAATGGCGTTGATGGGTGGCATTCTGACGTTGCTTTAGGCGCGCTGACTTGGCGTGAGGAAAATGATTCATGTCCCAAGCGAGCGGCAACTCAGCCGCTGCGATTGGTGCAAGACACACAGCGCGGGCAACGCTTTACGCTCAGATATCAGCACAATTTGATCAGCGCATGCGGAATTTGGCTCGGTATCCGAATGTTGTTTCGGCGCAAAGGGAAATGTTCAGGCCCCCAAGCGCACCCAAAAAAAACATTCGGCAAAACAATCAGGCCAAACACGCTCTCTGTATGCTCAATCTCTGACACCGAAACCGCGCCCAATAATCCCCGCGCTGACAGCAAGCCTCGCAAAGAGTATACACGCATCGGTTCGGAGAAGGGGCGCAAGACTCTGCGCCCCAAAAACGGTCAATAGCGGTAGTGTTCCGGCTTAAACGGTCCGTTCGGCGACACGCCAATATACGCCGCTTGATCCGGCTTAAGCTCGGTTAGCTTTGCGCCAACGCGCGCAAGATGCAGGCGCGCGACCTTTTCGTCCAAATGCTTTGGCAGGATATGGACGGTATTGTCGTACGCGTCGCCTTTTGTCCAAAGCTCAATCTGCGCCAGTACCTGATTGGTAAAGCTTGCCGACATCACGAACGAAGGGTGGCCTGTTGCATTGCCAAGGTTCAACAGGCGCCCTTCAGACAGCAGGATGATCCGGTTGCCCGAGGGCATCTCGATCATATCCACCTGCTCTTTGATGTTCGTCCATTTATGGTTCTTCAGGCTCGCCACCTGAATTTCATTGTCGAAATGGCCAATGTTGCCAACAATCGCCATGTCTTTCATCTCGCGCATATGCTCGATCCGGATCACGTCCTTGTTGCCTGTCGTCGTGATAAAGATATCCGCCGAAGCGATTTCGTCCTCCAAAAGAGTGACCTCAAAGCCGTCCATCGCCGCCTGAAGCGCGCAAATCGGATCGACCTCAGTCACCTTGACCCGCGCACCCGCACCGCGCAGCGAAGCGGCCGAGCCTTTTCCGACGTCGCCATATCCCATGACAACTGCGACCTTGCCGGCCATCATCGTGTCAGTGGCGCGGCGTATGCCGTCAACCAGCGATTCCTTACAGCCGTACTTGTTGTCAAATTTCGACTTGGTAACACTGTCGTTCACGTTGATTGCCGGAAATGGTAGTTGGCCTTGTTTGACGAGCTCATAGAGACGGTGAACGCCGGTGGTTGTCTCCTCAGAAACACCTTTGATCTGCGCACGCATTTTCGTGAACCATCCAGGACTGGCCGCCATTCGCTTTTTGATCTGCGCGAAAACTGCCACTTCTTCCTCAGATGTGGGAACCGCCAGCAGCTCTTCTTCGCCGTTCTCAACGCGCGCACCCAAAAGAATGTAGAGCGTCGCGTCGCCGCCATCATCAAGGATAAGATTGGGTCCGTCTTCAAACATGAATGATCGGTCAAGGTAATCCCAATGCTCAACCAGGCTTTGACCTTTGATAGCGAACACAGGCGTGCCACCCTCAGCGATCGCGGCCGCAGCATGGTCTTGCGTTGAGAAAATATTGCAAGACGCCCAGCGCACATCGGCACCAAGCACAACAAGCGTCTCGATCAAAACGGCCGTTTGAATGGTCATATGAAGCGAGCCAACAATACGCGCACCGCGCAAAGGCTTGCTTTCGCCAAACTCTTCTCGCAGAGCCATCAGTCCCGGCATCTCGGTTTCAGCGATATCCAGCTCTTTGCGCCCAAATGCGGCGAGAGAGATGTCCTTAACTACATAGTCTTTGGCCATAAGACCCGCTCCTTAAATCGGTTTAACGGGCCAAATAGCACTGAGACTTGCTTGCAGCAACCGCCTTAGCTTTTGATACCCGCAGGAGTCTTAAGACCGGGTTCACCTTCCCGCCAATTCGTCCCCGATGCCATGATGCACGTCATCCCGTTTGAACGTGTCATCAGGATCGTCCATGTGCCTTTTTCTTCGGAAAACCACACTTCAAAAACCGAACTGGAATTCTGGAGGCCACCGCCAGCAAATGCCTCGCCGTATCGACCTTCCAGCTTTTCAACCACCATATCACGCTCAGCGCAGGTAGTCTGTGCTTGGATCGTCGTTGGCAGAGCGCCTGCCAAAAGAGTCAGGCCTATAAGGATGCGTCGCATCATGTCTCCTTTCTGCGGCGGACTGCCGCTTTGCCTGTGTCTCCTCCCATTCTTCCGGTTACTGGTACGCGGTTGATTGTTTCGAAATCATAACTGAAGCCGCCCCTTTTAGTGGGCATTTTAACTTCTCAATTTTTAACCATGCGCGCCAATTGTGCCGGAATCCGGGCTAGAAATCGGGCTTTTCTATGCCGAACACGCTTGACGCCCGCGCGGTCTTTCGACCACATCGCTCTATGCCAAATCAGAAAACACCCGCGCGCGCATGGCAGCGAATGCTTTCAGGTCGACGCCTTGACCTGCTGGATCCAACACCCGTCGATATCGAGATCGAAGATATCGCGCATGGCCTTGCTTTCGTCGCGCGCTGGAACGGCCAAACCAAGGGCGACTTTGCCTATTCTGTTGCCGAACACTCTCTGCTGGTCGAGCAGATATTCACACGGATCAATCCCGATGCACCGCCAAAGTGGTGCCTTGCGGCCCTTCTCCACGACGCCCCGGAATATGTTATTGGCGACATGATCTCGCCTGTAAAAGCGGCGGTTGGACCGGGATACGGTGCGCTGGATGATCGTCTCGCGGCAGCCGTCCATCTGCGCTTTGGCCTGCCTGCTACCATTCCTGCTACGGTCAAAAAGAAGATCAAGAAAGCGGACAAGATCTCCGCTTGGCTCGAGGCAGTACAGCTCGCCGGATTCACTCTCACCGAGGCCAACAAATACTTCGGGGCTCCCAACGACAGCGTCGCCCAAGGACTAAAAATTGTCTTGCGCCCGCCCGTCGAGGTGCGCGAGGCTTTCGTTGCACGTCACAACGCGCTGCTCGGGCAGCTTTAGTCCGATCTACCGAGGCGATCGCTTTGCTAAAATGCGTTGAAGTGTGCGGCGATGCATGTTCAGACGCCGAGCCGTTTCGCTGACATTCCGATCACATAGCTCGTAAACCCGCTGAATATGCTCCCAACGCACTCGATCAGCGCTCATCGGGTTCTCTGGCGGCGGCGGCAACGCGTCATCAGACGCCAAAAGCGCAGCAGTTACATCATTGGCGTCAGCGGGCTTGGAAAGATAATCCGTCGCACCGATCTTCACCGCCGCGACGGCCGTCGCAATCGCACCATAACCTGTCAACACGACAACTCGGCTATCTTCACGCCGCTCTCGGATCCGCTCGACAACGTCAAGCCCGTTTCCATCGCCTAACCGTAAATCGACGACCGCATAAGCCGGAGGCCGTGCCGTCGCAATAGCCGTCCCCGCAGCAACGGTTTCAGCGGTTTCCACTTCAAATCCACGTTTTTCCATAGCGCGCGCAAGACGTCTCAGAAACGGCTCATCGTCGTCGACAATCAAAAGTGATTTGTCTGCTCCGATGTCTTTAAGTGGTTGATCCGCCATAACTCTCTCCTACCCAACGCTCCAAAGCCTAGGGCGCACCTAGCCTACCGTCAAACAGAGTTACCGGTCCGCCGCAAGACATGCGGTCTGCCGGGCCATTTCTTCAGGCTGCACGTCGCGCCCAAAATACGTTGCTAGACCCGTCTCGGGGAACATCAGATATGTGAACGTCGAATGATCCATCAGATAGAAATCGCCCTCACCACTGCTCCTGGCATAGTAAGTTTTGTAAGCTTGGCTCGCGGCTCGCACCTGCTCAGGGGTTCCTGTCAAAGCAATCATATTGGGGTGCATATCTTCAGCATACTGTGCGACCACATCCAGCGTATCGCGCTCGGGGTCGATAGAGATAAAGACCGGAGTCACCTCAAGCCCTTGTTCTGCAAGAATATCCACCGCGATGACATTGCGCGCGACGTCAAAGGGGCAAACATCCGGGCAAAAGGTATAGCCGAAGTACACCAAGGTCGGCCCATCGATCACGTCTTCGTCCGTCACCAACTCTCCGGCACCGTTCAGTAACTCAAATGGCCCGCCAATCGCAATATTGCCGCCCGCAACCGCATTGCCGCCGCAGTTGGTTTCCTGTCCAAGCGTGGTCCATAAAGCCACGCCACCAATCACAGCCGCCAAGCCCAAAGACGTGGCCCCTACTACTACTTTGTTCATTTAAACTACCCCATGGATGACGTTGGCCGCATTGATCCATTATGCGAAAGCTGCCTACAAGAAGACAGCTTGCCCCATACACGAGGAAGTGATGGTCGATCAAATCGGATTCGACTCCAAGATCCACCGATCGAACTGGGTTCGCCTCCGGACCCTGATCGTGTTGCGCTGGGTTGCCATCGGCGGACAGCTCGCCGCGATAACCGTAGCGCAGCGCTTGTTCGACCTCGATCTGAACCTCGGCCTTTGCTTTCTCGCCATCGGCGCCTCCATTGTCGCAAATCTCGTTGCCGTCTTTGTCTTCCCCGAAAACAAGCGGCTGTCCGAAAGTGAAGTCGCCCTGATGCTGCTCTTTGATGTCAGCCAGCTCGCGTTTTTGCTGTTTCTGACGGGCGGTCTGAACAATCCCTTTGCGCTCTTGATTCTCGCGCCCGTCACGATCTCAGCCACAGCCCTAAAACCCCGAACCACCGTTATGTTGGGGGCCGCCACGATCGCATTCGTCAGTATCGTCGCCATATGGCACCTGCCCCTCCGGACTGAAATGGGTTTCGTGATGCGTATGCCACAAGACTTCGTGGTTGGTTTCTGGACGGCGATTGTCATCGGGGTGATGTTCCTCGGCCTCTTCGCAAGCCGCGTCACCGCCGAAGTCCACGCCATGTCCGAGGCGCTCACAGCAACGCAAATGGCCCTCGCACGCGAACAAAAACTGACCGATCTCGGGGGCGTGATTGCCGCTGCAGCGCACGAACTTGGCACGCCGCTTGCAACGATCAAACTCGCCAGCGCCGAACTGATGGATGAACTTGACGACCCCGACCTCAAGGAAGACGCAGTCTTAATCCATGATCAGGCCGACCGATGTCGCGACATCCTGCGGTCGATGGGTCAGGCTGGAAAAGACGATCTCCACATGCGCCGTGCGCCGCTTGGCGCCGTGGTGCGCGAAGCCGCAGAGCCACACGAAAACCGCGGCAAAAAGGTGCTTTTCGACATTGCGCCGCTTGCCCCGGACGGCCCCCGGCAACCCAACATCGACCGTCGCCCGGAAATCATCCACGGCTTGCGCAATCTCGTTCAAAACGCCGTGGACTTTGCGGCCGGAAATGTCTGGATTGATGTCGCTTGGGATGACCAGCACATCGTCCTGACGATCTCCGATGATGGCCCCGGATTCTCTCCTCAGGTGATGGGTAGAATCGGTGATCCTTTTGTCAAAAAGCGTTCGAAAAGCTCTGCCAGCGAGCGCCCGGGATATGATGGCATGGGGCTTGGCCTGTTCATTGCCAAAACCCTACTGGAGCGCTCCGGGGCCGAGTTGAGCTTTGCCAATGGCCGCGAAGCCGGCAGTCAGGCGCCGCTCGATGATATCCGCTCTGGTGCGGTCGTGCAGGCCCTCTGGCCCAATGATCGAATTGGCGCAAAGTCAGACGATGATCGACCAGCCCTTGGCGAGAATGTTCCGATCAAAGCCACATAATTCACTCCGATCTCTCTGACGTTAACTCGGCATTAGCCCTCGCTGCAGGATGTTCAAGGCTGCGTTATCGGGGGATAGCTTGTGCAATACGTAAACCTTTTGACCGCCGCCCTTTATGGGACAAGCGCCTTTCTGTCTGCCTATGCGGCACTTGCGATACTTTCCAGACGGCGCAAGAACCGGCGCGATAACCCCACGGCCTTCAATTCGGACCTTAGCGGCGACACCTTGATTTTTCTCATCCGCGACGGCGCGATTATCGACGCAAATTTTCCGGGCCAACGGTTCCTTTCGCAGCATGGCGGACAAGGCCTTGACCTCGACGCCCTGACCCGCGGCCTCCACGCCGCTTTCGACAATGCCTCCGAGCTCGTTCAGTCCGGAACGGCCAAAGAAGATCTGCGCCGAACATCGCGCGACGGCATGTTTCAGGCCATTGCCGAACGGACGACCGACGCAACCCGTATCAAAATCCAAAGTCGCAGCCACTCAACCCTTCAGGCCGAGGATATTCACCGCCTCTCCGCTCTGGATGCGGAACTTGAAACACTGCGCGAAACCGTCGAACTTTCGCCCTACCTCGTTTGGCGCGAAACGCCTGACGGCACTCCGGTCTGGGTCAATCGTGCCTATCTGAATGCCGTCCGCGATGCATTTGGCGATCAGCGCACGATTGAATGGCCCCTGCCTCGACTGTTCCCGGACCTCGTTGCGGGGGCCGCCCAGCGCATCGAAATACTGCAGAAAAACCAGTCAGGCCAAAACTGGTTTGATGTTTCAAGCATTCCCGTTGGCCGCGATCGCCTTTTCACTGCTTACGACGCGAATGCTACAGTCGCCGCCGAAACTCAGCTTCATGAATTTATGCAGACGCTCACAAAGACGTTTGCGCAACTGACAACCGGACTTGCGATCTTTGACAAATCCCGAAGCCTCGCTCTTTTCAACCCCGCTCTGACCGAATTGACACGTCTCCCGCCAGACTTTCTGACCTCAAGACCAAGCCTTATCGAAGTCCTCGACAAACTGCGCGAGGCCCGGACCATTCCCGAACCACGTGATTACCGAGCCTGGCGGAAATCCATCGCAGATCTCGAATCAGCCGCGTCCGACGGCAATTATTGCGAAACCTGGTCGCTGGCTGGCGGTTTGACATACCGCGTCACTGGTCGCCCGCACCCGGGTGGCGCAATTGCCTTCCTTTTCGAGGACATTTCCGCCGAAATGACACTCACCAGACAATTCCGTCACGAGTTGGAAATCAGCCAAACGCTTCTCGACAACATGGAAGACGCCACAGCCCTTTTCTCTCCCACCGGCATTTTGCTGCAAACCAACGCTGCATATCGGCGCCTTTGGAATGTGGATCCCGACTCGCTCATTGGCGAGACCTCCATCGTTGACGCGAGCCGGATTTGGCACGACCAGTCATTGCCGACACCTGTCTGGGGCGATTTGCGTGAATTCGCGCTCGATCCCAACGACCGCGCCGAATGGGCGGCTCCCGTCATCCTCTGCGATGGCCGCGTCGTCGATTGCCGCTTTCTGCCAGTTGCAGGTGGCGGAACTCAGATGATATTCCATCTCGGCCGCGCCAGCGACGCTCCCCGCGCTGAACAACTGCTCGAAGCTGGCTAATCTGTCTTGCGGCCCACTGCAGGCGCAGCCACAGTGGGGCCATGTCAGCATCCCGCTCCCTGCAGATTGACCTTCCCGGACCCGACGATACAGCGGCCGCCGCGCATCGATTGGCACCACATTTGCGCGCCGGAGACTGTGTCCTTCTGACCGGCACGCTCGGGGCCGGAAAGACCCACTTCGCCCGTGCCTTGATCCAAAAACGGCTGTCTGACCAAGGGCTTTGGGAAGATGTCCCGTCTCCGACCTACACCTTGGTGCAGATCTACGACGACACGCTTTGCGAGATATGGCACGCGGACCTGTACCGCCTGACTGGCCCGGACGAAATCATCGAGCTTGGCCTCGAAGACGCCTTCGACACGGCCATAACGCTCATTGAATGGCCCGATCGGCTTGGTGACTCTGCGCCATCCAACGCATTGTGCATCACGCTTGATATGAACAGCGACTCCCGCCGCCTGATCGCCAAATGGGATGATCCGCGCCTTGCCATGCTGGCGCCGAAAAATGACTGAAGCCGTCGAAAATTTTCTAAAGGACGCCGGCTGGGACCGCGCGCAGCGGTCCGCCATCGCAGGTGACCTCTCTACCCGTCAGTACCTGCGTCTAAAGCGTACCGACCAAACGGCAATCCTTTTGCAGTGCGACCCCGCAATAGACGCATCTCTCCCTGCATTTCTTCGAACAACGCAGTGGATTCGGTCCAACAATCTGTCCGCACCCGAGATCTACGCTGCCGACCAAGACAGCGGTCTGGCCCTTCTCGAAGACTTCGGCGACGCAAAGCTCACCCACCTCATACGCGCGGACCCCGCCTGTCAGCGGCCACATTACGAAACCATTCTCGAGACGCTCATAAGACTTCGGCAAGCCGAACCTATGGACGTCGCACGCCCCACGGCAGTGGATTTCTGCGAGGCGACCAAGCTGGCAGATGGTTGGTATCCGGGCGCAGCGTCAGGCGAATTGAACGCCTTTCGCGCTGGTTTAGTCACTATCCTTGGCGATGTGCTGACCGCCACTCCAACCACCAGTCTGCGCGACTTTCATGCAGATAATATCATCTGGCTTCCCAAGAGAACGCGCCCCAAGCGCGCGGGACTACTCGACTACCAGGACGCCATCTTGACCCATCCCGCCTATGATCTGATGTCGCTCCTAACCGACGCCCGAACGGATGTATCCCCTTCGCTTCGCGACGATACTCTGCACGCATACGCCCGACAGACAGGGGATGGCATTGAGTCTCTGAAAACGGCGGTCTCTGTACTCGGCGCTCAGCGGAATTTGCGTATTCTAGGCATTTTCGCCCGCGCGGCGCGCCGCGACGGCAAGACCCAACATCTTCCGGCCCTCCCTCGTGTTTACGCCTATCTGATGGACAGCGCACGGCATCCAAAACTCGCGCCTTTCGCCGATGCTCTTCGCGCTGGCCTCCCTGCGCCTGACACCGCTTTGATCAAGGGCCTCGCAAAATGATCCCGTCCAAAGTCACTCTCCTGATTTTTTCTGCCGGGTTTGGCACACGCATGGAAGATCTGACCCGCGAAATACCCAAACCAATGCTTCCGTTGCGCGGCAAGCCAATGATTGACCACGCCATCGAAATTGCAAAAAGCGCTGGTTTAGAGACTGTTTTTGCCAACACGCACTATCTCCATGATCGGCTCGCCCCGCATCTGGCGGCCGCGAACATCACTGCTTTGCATGAGACGCCCACAATCCTCGACACCGGTGCGGGCCTCAAGGCTGCAAGCGATCGCCTCACGTCCCCAACCCTCACGCTTAATCCTGACTGTGATTGGTATGGCCCGAATCCGCTGACGCATCTAATTGAAAGCTGGGACGATAACCTGCAGTCTCTCCTCCTCGTCGTTCCGCAAAGCCGCGCAATTAATCGCGAAGCCCCCGGTGATTTCACTCTTACCGACACGCGCCTGACTCGCGGTGGCGACATGGTCTATACGGGCGCGCAACTCATTCGCACCGAGCGTCTCAAGGCGATCTCAGATCCCGTATTTTCGCTGAACCGCTACTGGGACGACCTTGCGAGATCAAACGATCTGCACGGCGTCGTTTATCCAGGACGCTGGGTCGATATCGGAACAAAGCAGGCTCTAATAAGGGCAAATGAGACAAATGATGTTTGATCCAACCCAAGACCCGCGTCTGTTTGGCGTTCCCCCCGGCGAAGATTTCGCGGCCGCCATCGCAGGCCGATGCTTAGCGGCCTACCGCGATCACCCCCCCGAGGCACTTGCCCGCCTCACAATCATCGTGAATGCCGAACGCATGCGCCGACGTCTGGTGGAGCTATTCTCGGACGGCAACGCACGCCTCCTGCCCCGCATTCTTCCTGTGACCGCCGTCGACCGCCTCGTTCCCGATGCAAGCTTACCGCCCGCCACATCCAAACTTCACCGCAAACTTGAGCTTGCCCGCCTAATCAAACCGCTCCTTGACGCGCCCGATGCCCCCGCCCCGCGGTCCGCTCTATTCGATCTCGCAGACAGCCTCGCGGCGCTCCTTGACGAACTCCATGGCGAGGACGTCTCGCCCGAAACTCTCTTGTCACTCAAAGTAGAAGACGAGTCCCACTATTGGCGGCGCAGTCTCGATTTTCTCAGCATTGTGCAAAAGTATCTTGCGCTCTCTGGCACCACTCATGCCGACACAGACGCCCGACTTCGCGCCGCAACCGAGCATCTGATCAGTCGCTGGTCTGCTCATCCGCCGCTTCACCCTTTCCTTGTCGTTGGCTCTACGGGGTCGCGCGGCACAACATTCGACCTGATGACCGCAGTGGCGCGCCTCCCCCAAGGTGCAGTCGTCCTTCCGGGATATGACGATGACCTACCGCAAGACACCTGGAACACACTGCTTGGGTCCGAAGGGCATTGTATCGAAGACCACCCTCAGTACAGGTTTGCGGCCCTTGCAGCCGCGCTGGATCTCAATCCGCGAACCGACATCGATCATTGGCCGGGAAATGCCCCTGATCCAAGACGCAACGCGTTGATTTCCCTGTCTCTTCGCCCCGCTCCGATAACCAGCCAGTGGCGAACAGAAGGCCCGAAACTTGGGGATTTGGCCGTCGCCACCCAAGGTATCTCAATGATCGCGGCGTCCCAGCCCCGCGACGAGGCCCTTGCCATCGCCGTCGCTCTTCGCGAAGCCGTTGCAAATGGCGAAACCGCCGCGCTTATCACCCCTGATCGCACGCTTGGGCGGCGGGTCGCAGCTTCTCTCGATCGCTGGAATATCATCCCCGATGACAGCGCAGGCAGACCGCTTTCACTGGCGCCGCCGGGCCGGTTCTTACGCCACGTAGCAACTCTGTTGGGCGCTGATCCGGCGTGTGAAGACCTTGTCGCACTTCTCAAGCATCCGCTCACACAGACGGGGGGCGACCAGCGCGGCGACCATCTCCTCGCAACGCGCGAATTCGAGATTTTTTTGCGTAAAAAGGGCGTCGTGACCGTCACCGACAGAGATCTTGACATCTTTTCCAGTCCCGATGGGCTGCCCCAGTTTTCTGACTGGTCAATATGGCTGAAATCCCTCCTCTCTGATCTCTCAAGCCCGATCGAGAACACTCTCGGAGCAGCCATTTCTGCGCATATCTCTCTCGCCGAAAGCATAGCGCAAGGTCAGGGCTCAAAACTCGCCGGAGAGCTGTGGGAAAAAGAGGCTGGGCGCGACACGATGGACGCCCTCGCTCCCCTTCAAGATCCAAACATTGCGAAGACCCCGCTTGGTCTCGCCGATTACCGCGCGCTCTTCGAAAAGACCCTCGCAAGCGGCGACACCCGAACCACTGAGGCATCGCACCCTCAAGTCATGATTTGGGGGACAATCGAAGCCCGCGCGATGGGCATCGACCTCGCTATCCTTGGCGGGCTGAACGAAGGTATCTGGCCCGCTCGCCCGGATCCTGATCCCTGGCTCAGCCGCAAAATGCGTCGCCAAGCTGGTCTTTTGTCACCGGAACGTCGCATTGGTCTGTCCGCGCACGACTATCAGCAGGCCGTCGCTGCCCCCCGCGTAATCTTATCGCGCGCGCGTCGGGACGATGATGCAGAAACCGTGCCGGCCCGATGGCTAAATCGCCTGACAAACCTCCTTGCGGGACTATCAGGGGATAAAGACGGCGCGCCCCTGCAGAAAATGCGCGAGCGGGGCGACTACTACCTGGCGATTGCGAACAGTCTCGACGCACCCGATCACGCGCCGCAAAGCGCAAAGCGCCCCGCGCCCGCCCCGCCCGCCGCGGCGCGCACGCGCTCCTATACCGTCACCGACATCGAAAAGCTGATCCGCGATCCCTACGCCATCTACGCACGCTATACTTTGAAGCTACGGGTGTTGCGAGCGCTTCGCCCCGAACCAGACGCCGCCATGCGCGGAACCGTTTTCCACAGCATCGCCGAGGCGTTCATCAGCGCTGGCCCGGTCATAGACCCGCAAACAGACGCCGACCGCTTCCTTGAAATTGCACGCGCTGTGATGGCCAAGACCGTCCCGTGGCCGTCCGTTCGCGCCCATTGGTTCGGCCATCTCGCCGCAATCGCGCGCCCGTTCGTTGAAGACGAGGCGGCCCGACAAGCAGTCTCAGTGCCAATCGATCAGGAAATTATGGGCAAAATCACAATGCCTGGCTCGATCTTCTCGCTCCGCGGCAAGGCCGATCGGATTGACAGACAGGCCGACGGGCAGCTCGTTATCTACGATTATAAAACCGGAACGCCGCCCACAGAAAAGCTCATGAGGCACTATAGCAGGCAATTGTTGGTCGAAGCGGTCATGGCCGAACACGGCGCCTTCGAGGGCATTCCTCCCACAACCGTCGCGCGGGTCGAACACATTGGACTGAACCGCGCGCTTAAACAGACCGGTGTTCCAATCGATTTCTACAAAGCCCCCAAAAGCAATACGGAAATCGACTACCGCGCCGCGACGATAGAGCGCGAATTGCTCCAGCTTCTCACTCACTTCGCGCAGGAAACAAACGGCTACATGTCCCGGCGAGCAATGGAGCGCATCCGCTTTAGCGGTGATTTTGATCACCTCGCACGCTTCGGCGAATGGGATGAAACAGACGATCCGATCAAGGTGGTGCTGAAATGAAACGCCTGTCCGACGCGACAATCGCACAAAACACCGCCGCCGACCCCAAGGCCTCTACCTGGCTGTCTGCCAACGCAGGATCAGGCAAGACCCGTGTCTTGACGGACCGCGTGGCACGCCTTCTCCTCCACGGTACAAACCCGCAAAGCATTCTCTGCCTGACCTACACAAAGGCGGCCGCCACCGAGATGCAGAACCGCCTTTTCAAGCGCTTGGGCGAATGGTCGATGCTGGACGATGACGCGCTGCGTGCGGGCCTCGCCGAGCTTGGCGAAGACGCCCCGGCCAGTCTCGATCAGGCCCGTACGCTTTTCGCCCGCGCCATTGAAACTCCGGGTGGATTGAAAATTCAGACCATCCACTCATTCTGTGCTGCGCTCTTGCGTCAATTCCCAATTGAGGCCGGCGTTTCCCCTCAATTTCGCGAATTGGATGATCTCGCACGAAATGATATTTTCAATGATGTTCTGGACGCATTGGCCATCTCAAAGTCAGCGACACTTTTGGACCTAACAAGTCACTATACAGGCGATTCTCTTGTATCTTTGGCGGCTTCCATCGCCGCGCACTCCGAAAAATTCATGGGCTCTTCACAATCCGATATCTTCGATCACTTCGAATCTGACCCGGCAAACACGCACGCCTCTCTGATTGATGCCTGCCTGAATCCGGGCGATTGGGACTTTCTAAGGTCCATCCCTCCTCTGCTTGCGCAATCAGACAAACCGACCGACCGCACTTTTGGAGATTGGCTCTCGACCCTGCCCCCAAAACCCTCTTACGCATCGGTCATAGCCCTTGAGTCGAAGCTCTTAACAGGCCCAAAGGCCAAGGCCCCGTTTACTGCAAAAACCACCGCGCTTCCGACCAAGGACTTTCGAAACGGCGCCTTCGCCAGTCACGCACCGCGCCTTCAAGTCATAATGGAACGCCTTGAAAACAATCGCCCAAAGCGCACCGCCTTTGACGCGGCCCAAAAAACCTGGGTGCTGCACGCCTTCGCCCACGACCTCATTCCAGCCTATACCGCCGAAAAATCCGCGCGCGGCGTTCTCGATTTTGACGACCTGATAACCAAAGCGCGCGATTTGCTCACTCGAGATGGCCTTGCCTGGGTGCTTTTCCGTCTCGACGGCGGGATCGACCACATTCTGGTGGACGAAGCCCAGGACACCAGTCCAGCACAATGGCAGGTCATCAAAGCGCTCTCTGCAGAAATCACGGCCGGCGCAGGCGCTCGCGCAAACACTCCAAGAACGATCTTCGCTGTGGGCGACAAGAAGCAATCGATTTACAGTTTTCAAGGCGCGGACGCCCGACGCTTTGACACAACCGCCCAAGAATTTGAGGCAAAACTCGAACACGCAGACAATCCGGACCTCACGAATGCCGGAAAGCTCGCGCGCGAAGAGCTGATCTACTCGTTCAGATCCTCGCCTGCAATTCTTCGTGCCGTCGATGCCACCTTCAAAGATGCCGCTGACGGCCTTGGCGGCGCAATTGAGCACAAGGCATTCAACGAAACGCTGCCCGGTCGCGTTGATCTCTGGGATCTCGAGCCCCAGCCAGACCGACCAGAAGACAATGACTGGAATGATCCGGTCGACCGACGCACAGCGGATGACCCAACGGTCAAACTTGCAAACCGTGTGGCGAACAAGATCAAGCATATTACGGAAACCGTCTCTATTCAGGCCGAAAATGGCGAAATTCGCCCCGCGACAGCCGGAGATGTATTGATCCTTGTTCAGGGGCGCGGAGCACTTTTTGACAGTATCATCTCGGCCTGCAAAAAGGCCGATCTCCCGATTGCGGGCGCGGATCGACTCAAGATAAGCGCCGAACTCGCCGTGCGCGACCTCCTGGCTCTCTTGTCATTCCTCGCCTTGCCGGAAGATGATCTGTCTCTTGCAACGGCGCTTCGATCTCCTCTGTTCGGCTGGAGCGAGCAAGACCTGTACAGCCTCGCCCAACCGCGAAAGGGCTATCTTTGGCAGGCGCTTCGAGAAGCCAAGGAAACCCACCCGATCGCCTTTGACCGGCTGACCAGATTGCGCAAAGATTCAGACTTCCTGCGCCCCTTCGAGCTTCTGGAACGCATTCTCACCCGGCATGGCGGACGAAAAGCCATGATGGCGCGTCTCGGCCCAGAGGCTGAAGACGGCATTAACGAACTGCTGAATCAGGCACTTCAATATGAACAAAGCGCCGTGCCAAGCTTGACTGGCTTCCTCACGCGCGCGCATGCGGACGATATTGAAATTAAACGCCAATCCGACACATCGGGCGGGCTAATCCGCGTGATGACGGTACACGGCGCCAAGGGCCTCGAGGCACCGATCGTCATTTTGCCCGACACCATGCGAGATGAGCGCGGCTCGCGTGATACATTCGTCATGACGGACTCTGATCTACCCGTCTGGAACATCTCAAACGATCTTGCGCCGGAAACAGTTATCGCCGCAAAAGAGGCGGAAAAAGCCGCCGACGCCGAAGAGCGCCAGCGCCTGCTCTATGTCGCGATGACGCGCGCCAAAAACTGGCTCATCGTTGCCGGAGTCGAAAAGCAAAAGAACAGCAATGGCGACACGCGCTGGCACCAGACCGTTGCAAA
>JARFRG010000277.1 GCA_029287375.1 Boseongicola sp.
CGGGTATTCTCAACGGGAATTCGTAACGAAAGCGCTGCGCCCCTCAGAGTGCCAGACCGTGCAGATAAGCGACGTTTGGCGACCGTTGATACCGCTTACAAGTTTGCCGGTCTGTCGCGCAGACTGTTTCCTTAGCGCGCCAGTCCGCCCGGCCCGCACAGTAGGCGTTCGGCCCTTTCGAAATACTGGAGGCCAAGAGGCATCCATTTCTTAGGTGTTCTGGGGTTGGTGACCAAGAGATGTGCAAGGCAAAGTCGGGTCCGAAGCAGAGCGTGTAGGGCTTCATATAGGTGCAGCAATTTGGAGTCGGGCCGCGCTGAAAGTCCTGAAGCCAGGCGATCAATGAGCATGGGTTTTATCCAGGGCGCGCCCAAAATGTCCGCCTCCATCCCCAGAAAAACCACCTCGCTGAAGGGATCAGCAAGTCGGAGGTTTCTATTGAACTCCAGACAGTCGAAGACAATTGGCGGGTTGGTCATGCATATATGCTCAGGTCGCAGATCACCATGACATTCACGTATCCAGCCACCCTCAACGCGCGCATCGAAGAGGTCGAAGTGTCTTGAAAAAGCGATAGAAAGGCCATCGAAGACGACCTCAAATCTTTGGTGAAATTCCTTAAACGTAGGGTCTCTGAGACAGGCGGCGTTCAACGCCTGCTGGTCCTGGAAAATGGTGCCCAGTTCAGTTGCGTTCAGGTGTGAAGGTGCGCAGTCGGAATAGAAGTCGACCAGTCGTTCCACCAGCCGCTCAAAGGAGCGTCTAAAGTCAGGGGTCTCGGTCGCGTGCTTGGCGATGATTGTGTCCAACATATGATCGGCCGGCAAGCGCTGCATCTTTACCATCCAGTCAATCTTTTCGCCCGTGCCACCGAAACCAAGATGCCCGTTGTTGCGCCTGATGATCGGAATGACATCAAGGTATTCCTCTGGCGCGAGACGTCGGTTCAAATCAACTTCCATTAGGCAATTGTCATGGCGCGCGCGCAATGATGTGAGATCCTGGAGGTCGTCGCGCACCTGTTTCTTCAGTTTGTAGACAAGAGTTGGTGTCAGAAATATCCATGACTTGCTCGTTTCACGCACGACGACAGGGCCGTCGGAAACTGACCCATCCTCGAGCAGCTCTTTAATTTCTGTAACAAAGCCGAGTAGGAGGCCCATCGTTTCTCAGACCGCGATCACGTCCTGCAAACTGCGTGGCAAGTCCTTGATCGGGATCTGGGTCAGGTCTTTGTCGATCTCGGCAACCACTGCTTTTGCTACGGCTTCGGGCAACGCTTTTCGAAGCTTGCCCAACATGTGCGGGCTGGCCGCGATGATAAGCCTTTCAAAAGCGTCGTCTTCAAAGCAAGTGTGCAAATAAGTGCTGAGAGCGGCCGCAAATTCAGTCTCGGCGAGGTTCTTCGGGTCAGATTGCTCAACTGCGGAAACGCCCGGACCGACCCGGCTGTGAACCGCCCCTGCGCGATCTGCGTATGGCCTTGGCGGTTCTGCGTGCTGCTCACCTCGACCGGCAGTTGCCAGCCCTTTTCCGGGACCGGAATTTACGAAAAACAGTGCTGTCTTGGCATTTGCCAGAACGATCCAGGTCTTGATGGATTTCATGATACATCTCCTTTTTTTCTACATTACAAACGGGCTTCGGATCCGGGTAACATCGAGGTGGTCGGAACCTGGATACATCGCCCCTAAACACCGAATGGATAGGTTTCGTCCTCGCCTTCGCGGAAGAGCGTTGGCAGCGGGGTCACTGCTGTTGTTTGGTTGATCCAGACAAAGCCGTCATATTGCTCAGACAAGCTTGCATAGCCGTAATGGCTCGCCCGTTCTGTTTCAGGGCGATAGATGACCCCGACATAACGCTCCAGTCTTGGCTGGACCATAATGTCGCGCAATGCATCGTTCTGCTCTTTCTTGAAATCAAAAAGGAAACGATCTGTATTCAGGGTCTGACACAAAGCCTCGACGCTACCGGGGCGGGGCTGGCGTAGGGTTTTTATCTCCATTGGCGCATCCCACTCGGACGCTGCTGCAACGGTTCCGCAAGCCGTCCCGAAACCGATAAGCGCAACCTCATCTCCGTACTTTTCACGGCACAGTTGACCAATATTCAGCTCTCCGCGCGTGCGGCCCATGTCGGTGGATCGCGCATCCCCAATGTGGGAGTTATGCGCCCACACGACCGCTTTTTGATCTGGCCCTGAGTGTTCCAAAATCTGGTGCAAAGTCCCGAACATATGCTGATCGCGCAGGTTCCAAGAAACGTGGGCACCGTAATACATCGCGCGGTAGTACCTCTCTGCATTGGCAATCAACCGCGCGTTCCCTGTCGCGTCAAAAAACCGATCACCATCGCGATTTAAATAATCCAGACGTTTTCTCATGAGGTCGACAAGTATCTCAGTCACCGGTTTTTCACACGCGGCGAAACCATGTGACAGTGCCTCGCGGCCATAGGCGGCAGGGTTTCGTGACCAAGGCATCAGGCAGGCATACCGCGCCCGCGCGGCTTTGGCCGCTGCAGGATCGACGCGATCCAGATAGGTCAGTACGGCATCGATTGACGCGTTCATATTGTAGAGGTCCAGACCATAGAACGCGACGCGATCGTCTTTAGACTTGCGGCCATTGTGTAGGTGCAGGAATTCTACAAAGCGCTGGAATTCCTTGTTCCGCCACATCCATGTTGGGAAACGCGAGAACGGTGCGGGTTGCACAGGAAGGTGTTCGAACTGGCGTATGTGGCGGTCAACGGTTGCGGCGTCTGGCCAATCTGCCTCAACTGCGACAATCGAGAAACCGTGATGCTCGATTAACCTTCGGGTGATCTCAGCGCGGGCCGTGTAGAACTCCGATGTGCCGTGAGACGCCTCGCCCAACAAAACCACGCGACACGATCCAAACCTGTCGAATGCTTTTGCAAAGTCAAGATCACTGATTGGCGCAAGAGGTTCTGCCGACCTTTTCAGGATCTTTAAGTCGGCATCCGATGTTTTCGGAATGGAGGCCAAGCTTTCCGACGCAGGCGAGATCAGATGTGCCTTGAACCAGTCGCCAGCATGTTTTGTGGCCAATGCCAGTGTTCCGGGTTCTTCGAACAGACAATCTGCACCGGGAATTACTAGCAGTTTTTTCTTGCAGTTCAGCGCAACCAGAGCTTGTTCGTTCTGGGCAAGGACTTTGTGATCATCGTCCCCAACAAGCAGCAGGGTTGGGGAAAGCACGTCTGCCAAATGGGCGTGCGCCAGATCAACTCTGCCGCCACGTGACACGACCGCCGTAACGCGGTCCTTCAGTTCCGCCGCTGCAATCAAGGCGGCACTTGCGCCAGTGCTTGCCCCAAACAGGCCAAGCGGCAGGTCCGCGATTTCTGGTTCCGAACTGATCCACATGGTCGCCTCGACAACCCGTTCGGCGAGCAAAGGTATATCGAAAACATTGCGTCTGTCTTGCGCTTCGGCAGGGGTGAGCAAGTCAAACAACAGGGTTGCAAAGCCGAGGCTATTCAACTGCGTCGCAACCTGCACGTTTCTAGGGCTTTTGCGGCTGGATCCGCTGCCGTAGGCAAACATGATAATGCCGCGTGCATCGGTTGGTATGACCAGGTTTCCTATCAATCCAAGGGGCGGGATGGTCACCCGTCGTTTAGTCGCTGTTGGGTTTGACTTTTGATTTGGTCCGTCTGCAACTGCAGGGCATTGATTGAGGAGGGCAATAGTTTCCTCGTCCGACAACTGGTGGAAGTCACGGTAGAAGCTGCCAACGCCGTAAAACGCGTCTGCGGGATGAAGGCATACAATTTCATCGGCGTGAGCGGTGAGATCTTCCAGTGCTTTTCGCGGCGCAACCGGGAGCGCCACGACAATACGCGCGGCACCATTTCGTCTCAGTGCGATAAGAGCTGCCTTCATGGTAGCGCCAGTTGCCAACCCGTCGTCGACAACCACTGCAACGCGCCCGGAGGCGTAAAGCCGGGTACGGTTGCCCAGATAGCTCTTTCTGCGGCGATCTATCTCAACCATCTGATCGGCAAGGGCGCGGGCAAGATATGCATCGTCGGCGCCTGAGCTGCGCCGCACGTCCTCATTGATCACAACGTGCTGGTGAGAGTTTTCGACGATTGCACCCAAGGCAACTTCGGGGTTGCCCGGCGCACCGATCTTTCTCACCAGTATCAGGTCAAGCGGTGCTTCCAATCTGCGTGCGACCTCAACGGCGACTGGCACACCGCCACGTGGGAGGGCAAAGATCACTGGGTCGTCCAGGCCGAGTGCGGCCAACCGTTCGCCCAGTTGGCGACCCGCATCGGCCCTATCCGCAAATCTCAATGCAAGCTTGTCCATGCGTGCAGGATAATGGCGTTTTGGGCATGCTCGATTGAGGGATCTCAATTCGAAAAGCGGTTGCGGCGAATTTGGTTTACACTCGAGTGTCCACGGCACCAAAAATGCCAAGCCCTGCGAGTGAGCATGCCTGAGATCATCACGCGCGGTATAGCCGTTTCTCTACTCGGGGAGATCATTGCGGGTCGCGAGAACAAGGACAGGCTTGGCTGGTGCATCCACCTGCTCACCGACCCAAAGACATCACGGATGTTGCCGCCGGAGTGCGTAATTCAGCCGAGGAACTTTGCGCACGTGTGTGTGAGGGCTTTGGAATGGTCAGGCGGGAAAGTGGCACGATATTCCGATGCGCTCGTGGCGGGCATGAATAGACTTTGCACCTTATCGGGCGTGTGCTGCGAGGGATCGCGGCCCGCAACCTGTGAACAGAGGTCGTCAGACCTCTGTTGGCGTTCGCCGTTTATTTGACCGCAACCACAGTCTGTTCCGCGTGGTGCAACACCTTCTGCGAAACGCTGCCCAGAACGGCACCTCGCAGCACCCCCAAACCACGCGATCCTATGACTATCATGTCGACCTTCATTTCATCGGCCGCTTCCAGGATCTCATCAGCATAATCCCCCATGCGGACCGATGTCTTGACGACCTGAGCGCCCAGATCTTGACAGATGTCTTTTGCATCCGAAACCAGCTGGTCACCGATGGCACTTATGACACGCGCGCCTTGAACATCGGGCCTGCTCTCGCTCAGATATTCATAGGCCCTGCCGCTCACAAAGGGCATCTTTGGCGACAGAGCTTTATCGGCTTTTGAGATTATATGCTCGACTTCGGCCATCCGCACCAATTCTTCGGTCGGCCGGCCATGCATCAGGACGTGTACGATGCAAAGTTCTGCGTTCAGCTTTGACGACAACTCTGCTGCGAGGTTGATCGCGCGTTGACCATTGTCCGAGCCATCATAGGCCACGAGAATTCTTTCAATCATTGGGTACTCCAGATCGTTGTGATGTCACAAAGGCGTCAGCGGCCCTGAACCTTTTTTTTCAGGGCCGCCTCGGCGTCATTTGGCGTGCGCCACTTTGATCTTCTTGGTGTTTTCGACAGCTTCAGGGGGTTTGGGGATCGAAACGGTCAGAACCCCGTCTTTGACCACGGCCTCGACTTTGTCGGCGTCAATCGTGAAGGGCAGTGTCATGACACGCTGGAATGATCCTGACGTGCGTTCCACCCGGTGGTATTCGCGGCCTTTCTCGTCGCTGCGTTCTTCTTTTTCGGATTTCTTTTCACCTTTGATCACGATGCGATCGCCTGTCACGGACACATCAACATCCGCCTCGGTCATGCCGGGCAACTCGGCCGTGACGCAGAACTCTTTGTCGGTTTCGCTGACGTTGGAACGAACGCTTACTTCGTTTCCGCTCCCGAAAAAGCCATTTCCGAAGTCGTCAAACAGGCTGTCGACTTCTTTGCGGAGCGAGACCAGAGGATGCTCTTCGTTTTTTCGGTCCCGAATCCAACTTGCTGGCAGAAAGTCTTGATACGACATGTTTTTCTCCTTGTGAGGCGCAGGTTACGTTCAAGTTTAACAAGCCAAGTTTAAAAGGCGCGGTCCGGCCCTGATTGAGCAAAATCAAAGCCGGTCGCAATTGGCTCTGAGGGAGCGTCAATTGGCCGATGTCGCGGGTTGGCTTGTGAATTCGATGCTGTGTTTGCAACACGGTGAGGCAAAGCGGTCTTTTTTGGTTTGACCTGCGTCAATCGGTTGTCCAACCAATTCGACAGTTTGTCTGCAACCGACTCGCCAACACATAGAGAGTCTCTGCCATGCCAGACGCAATTCAACTTCCAGAACCGCTTCAAGACCCCCATTCTGCCCATGGCGGCCAGCTGGTCTTGGAGGTGATCGATCAAGGCAAAAACGACGGTATTGATATTCGGGTCTATGATCCATTCACCAATGGTCTGAGTTTTGAGATCATCACTTTGAAACCGGATAGCTGTCCTCTGACAGGCCAGACGCTGCAATCAAATGCAACATTCCGCGCGTTTGGCCGGGCGTTGTTTTCAGCGGAGAGAGTGCTCCACATTTGCGTTCTTGTTCGGTTCTGTGCCTGCTTTTCGGGAGCGTCCAAGACGATCGGAGAGTGCGAAGATCGCAACAGCAGACTTCAAAGAATGGTTGAAGACATCGCGGACGAAATCCTGACACATAGACCCGGATCGGTCGTTGAAATTGCAATGCGGGAAACTGACGGGACGATCTCGTCGCTTATGTAGACGGTATCGCAGCCGGAAAGAATGTAGGCGCCAGAGGACTGCAGTGTGAAACACCTCGCCTGTGCAATGTTTGGAGGTCGAAATGAAGCGCTTGGGCTGCGAAAAAGCGCGTCAAGTTCGGACAGGCGTTTGCTTGTGTTCGAGTTACGTAGAGCAGAACCGGGTGCATCAAGACGGCTCGGCTGTCTGCGCGTCGTCCTTTCCTTCCATGGGTTGAACCTCTGCCAGCGCATGCGTTCCGTGACTGAGAGGCGGCTGGACGACAAAACTCGCCAGTTGTTCCTTTGGAACTGCCGCCGTGTTTCTGATTTGTGTGAGGACGAAAACCGCGAGGAACCCTTCGGCGGCGGCAGTGAACAGAAACAGGCTTGAATAGCCAAAGCTGGAGACCACCAAACCTGCCAGAACTGGGCCCGCGATGGCCCCGCCGCCGAACACAAGCAGAAGATAGCTACTCATATCAACGTACCCCGATGGATCGATGAGATCATTGGCGTGCGCCACGCAGATAGAATAGAGGGTCAACGAGGCTGCACCAAATGCTATGCCAAGGCCATATGTCTGGAGATCTGATCTTTGAGGAACAAGGGCGAGTGTGGTCGCGAACACAGCCGATGTCAGGCAGAGTGCAACCAATACCCAGCGCCGATCAAAGTTATCTGAAATCCGACCAATTGGCCACTGCAAGATTGCGCCTCCAAGGACGCATGCTACCATGAATATCCCTACTGGCGTTCCCGGTCCGATTTCATTGCGGGCAAAAAGCGGCCCGAAGGTCCAAAATGCGCTGTTTGCGAGCCCGATTGCAAAACACCCCACAAAACCGATTGGCGCTGTGGCAAAACCCCACGATCAAACGCAGTGCCATCCAAACAAGCGGATGAAGCACCAGCACGTAAACCAGAGTTGCACAGGGGGCGATTGCCGCAAGCGCCGAAAAACGGCGAACATGCCCAATGCACCGGATCAATGCCGGAAGGCGCATGCATCCCACAACGAAGCCGACATAGTACAGAGTGACCAAAGCGCCGATGATCTCGACCGGATACCCGGCGATTTCCGCGCGCGCCTATCAGCGCAAATGTTGTTGGGGACGAGCCGCGCTGATCGTCAAGTGGCTCTGGGGCGCGCGCGTCGATCATTCCGTAAACCTGAGCCATGAACGGTGCTGGACGCTGATTTCAACGAACCGCAGGATACGCAACTTCAGTGTGGATTGCGGCCAAATGCGGTTGAGGGGAAACCCGTTCAAGTGGTGTGGCATGTCAGAGCGCTTCGATGTGAAGGCCATAGTCATCGGTGACACGATAAACGGTTTCGTTTGGAACCTGATGCCAGTCGTCTACCTTCGTGACCGGTTCGGATGCAATTTCCACGGCACGGTACGAGGTCTGTGCATCATGATGCACATGCGTCTTGCCGCAAATGGGGCAGTTGAAAACGTGATCGCGCCGAAGGCTGACGAGTGAGCGGTTGAGACGTGTGCCGACCAAACGATCCCCGTCCGTCAGTACGATGTTAAGGCCAACGCGCGCTGTCGGGTCCACTTCGGCGGACCATGCCAGCACCTGACGCAAACCAATTTGCACGGTCTTCAGCAATCCTCGTTCGGGGTGATGAAGAAACAAACTAAGGAGGTACCGGAAGACATGTTCGCTGTCCGTCGTGCCCATTATCTCGACCCTGTGAAGCGGGTCTATGTGATCAAGCATTTTCATGCGTACCTGATCAAAATTCGGCACGGTGCCATTGTGAGCAAATATCCATTTTCCATGATGAAAAGGGTGGGTGTTCTCGATGCTCGTGCCGCCAACGGTCGCGCGCCGAACGTGGGCGACTACGGTCTTGGCGTAGACACGCGCGGCTTTGCGCGCGAAATGTTCGCCATGAAAGGCGGCCCATGTCTGTTTTTCAATCATGGGCAAGCTGTCGGGGTAATCGGCGACGCCCCACCCATGTCCATGCGCATAGCCTTGCATGTCGCTTTGGCTTTGGACCATCAACGCATTTTGGGCTTTCACAAGACCGCATTCAACGCGCGTTGGCTCGTTGGCGTGCATTGCATAAAGACGGCACATTCTTTCTTGCTCCTGTTTTCACATCGATTCTAACCGATCCCGTCAGCGACAACTGACATGGCTCAATTACGCGACATATTCCGGGCATAAAATTGCAGCCGATCGAGTTGGAGAATGTAGTTCGTGTCGTCAGATATGAGGCCGCAGAAAATGACGAGTATTGCGTCCCGGCTTTTTGCCGAGGAGCCGGCCTTGCTCACGTCAGCCAATTTTGGCACGCATGTTGGTCAGGGGGTCGGCCCGGGGCCATCTGTCATCATGGGCGATCAGTCAGAAATCGGTCTGTACCCTCAGATATCGCAGTCGCGAATGGACTACCGGATGGCCTGGCAGGCTCGCTCGGGAGATCTGGTCATCGTCGGACATCGGGATCAGGCGTTCGAGACATATTTTTGCGCACTTCTTGGCCTGAAAGATGTCACGTTCATTGAGGCCGATCCGACGCTTGGACTTTCGGTGGCGAAACAGGCCCTCTTAGCAGGTTCAATGCAGTCGAGACTGGATCAACTTGCGATCAACCAAGAGCATGTGACGCTTCGATCCTATCTGACCACGGGTCATACATGGTGTCTGGCACGACATCTTGCCCGCGTTTGTGACGCCAAAATCCACGTTTGCGGACCGACGCCAAGAACCGCCAGGCGCGTCAATGATAAGCTTTGGTTTGCGGCCCTTGCACGCGACGCTTTGAGTCAGGACGCGACGCCTCCCAGTAAGCCCGCATTTGGTCCCGCTGCCGCCGCCGGGTTGGTCAATTACCTCGCCAAACGCGCCGACACCGTTGTGGTGAAAGTGCCTGACAGCGCCGGTTCGGTTGGGAATCTGGCGTTCAACAGTGCTGATTTGAGGGATCTTGGCATAGCAGAAATCCGAAATATGCTGCTTGACCGGCTTCGCGCGACCGGGTGGATGGACCGCTATCCGGTGTTGATCGGGGTTTGGGATGCAGATGTGATCAGCAGCCCCTCTGCCCAGATGTGGATACCGTTGCCTGGCGACGGTGTGCCGCGATTGCAGGGTATCTTTGAGCAACATGTCCGCGGGGTTGGAGGGGCGTTTGTCGGGGCCGCAAGATCGGACTTGCCGAAGCCATTGCAGAACAAGCTTGCGCGCGAAGCGATCCTGATCGCTGAGATTTTTCAGAACATCGGGTACTTTGGTCAATGTAGTCTGGACGCGGTGATTTGTCGGTCGGGCGACGAACAACCGCGCATCCATTGGATCGAATGCAATGGCAGGTGGGGTGGCGTGTCAATTCCGTTGCAGCTGGCGGGCAGTGTTTGTTCCGAGGGGCTCCCGGATGGTTTGCTGATTGTTCAGGAAGTGCGCCACGACGTGCCGCAGATCGACACAAAGAGCTACCTCGCGAGCCTGTCTGGGTTACTGGCCACACCCGCAGACCCCACCGAAGGCATTATTGTGCTGTCGCCGCCGCAAGCGCGTCTTGGAAGCATGCTCAACTGGCTTGTTCTGGCGTCATCTCAAGAGGCAGCCGTCGCCCTTGCGCAAAAGGCCATATCTAGATTGCAAAGCCTTTCCCCATTGCCAGATGTGGTGGCAAATGGCTGATGATCAACGAGACGTCATAGCCTTTCTGGAGGGGAAGGGACCGGGCAATCGTCTGAAACCGGACGAAATCATACAGACCCATGCGGCGATTATCGCATTATATCCGCGCGAGGCCTTCAAGATTAAACGTGCGGTCAAGTATGACTACCTTGATTTTTCAACGCTTGAACAGCGCCAGGACATGCTGTTGCGCGAGTTGGAACTGAACGGGCCAGCCGCGCCGGGTCTGTACCGTGATGTCGCACCGATTACCAAAGATGCGCGAGGGCGGCTGCGGTTGGGCGGGACCGGTGAGGTTGTCGAATGGGTTCTGCGCATGACGCGTTTTCCGGTCGAGGCGGAACTGTCCGTTATTGCCGATCAAGGACGCCTCACTTTGCAACTGGCCGAAGCCTTGGGTCGCTCAATCGCCGATTATCATGCAAGGGCGGCTATCCTTTCTGAAGACGGTGCTGCGCTTGTCAAAGAGATCATTGAAGAGTTGGACCGCGTCCTGTCGGGTATGACAAATGAACTTGGCGGTGATCGCGTCGAGAGGGTTCTGGCGTCACTGCGCCATGCATTCGATGGTCAGGCCGAATTGATGCAGGCCAGAGGTCAGAACGGTTGGGTGCGCCGTTGTCACGGTGACCTGCACCTGCACAATATCGTCTTGTGGAATGATGTTCCGACGCCGTTTGACGCGCTGGAATTTGATGAACGGCTTGGCACATGCGATGTGCTCTACGACCTGGCTTTTTTGCTCATGGACCTTGCGCACCGTGGCTTGGACGATGCGGCCAACGTCGCGATGAATGCCTATCTGTCCAGTGCAGAGAGCGATGACCATTTCGACGGGCTTGCTTTGCTGCCGCTGTATCTTGCGGTTCGTGCGGCGATTAGGGCCATGGTGGACGTTCAAACGGCTGCATTTCAGGAAGACCCCGCAACACTTGTTGCGGTTGCGGGCGGGTTCATGGAGCATGCGCTGGACTTTTTGCGGCCAGAGCCCCCGGTTCTTGTGGCAATTGGTGGCTTATCAGGAAGCGGGAAAACCAGTCTGGCCAAACAGATCGCTGCACATGTCGGAAGGTCACCCGGGGCCGTTCACATCCGGAGCGATCTCGAAAGAAAAGCCTATTTCGGTGTCGATCCGCTGGAGCGTTTACCGAAGGCTGCTTATGCCCCGCAAGTCAGCGGGATTATCTATGATCGCATGCGAGAAATTGCCAAACGTGCCTTGTCAGCCGGGCAGTCGGTCATTCTGGATTCGGTGCATGCCACACCGGCCGATCGGACCGCAGCCTATCGGATATCGTCGGAATTGGAGTGCGAATTCCACGGCTTCTGGCTGGATCTGGATACTCAGATGCGGGTGTCGAGGGTGCAGCATCGTGCGCGGGATGCATCAGATGCCGACGCGGAAGTGGCGCAACGACAAGCCGACATGGATCTCGGCGACATCGATTGGATCAAGTTGGATGCAAGTCGTGATATTGCGGACCTGACCAAAAACGTACTTTCGATCATTTCGAACAAGCGAGCCTGAAATTCGCTGCGACGGTTCGGTCACGGCCATCCTGTCAGCCGAGATCGACCATGAGGCGGAGCGATTCCAATGGAACTGAATGAACCCACTCGATTCACTGAAATTTGCAACGCTCGCGCAAGCCTGATGCGTTCAGCGAATGGCACGGTCTTTGCGCGGCTTTCCCGGCGATTTCGGTTTCATGGCAGAGACCGGTTCACAGGAGATACAAATTGATCTTCCTCAAGACTGAACTTTGGGCGACGCATATCTTACCAGCGTCTGTGGTTCGGTTTGAGTATTGGCGTCACGTCGATCCGATTGGGTTCACCGCGTTTCTCAGGAGAATAACAAAATGACATTTCTCAGAGCGTTTGTCCTGAAGTTGCTGGTCTTGATCATGACTTCTGGTCCTGGCATCTCGCAAATATTTGAGGAGCAAGACGGGAGAGGTATTCCTACGATTGCGCCGATCATTCAGGGTGTGACCGATGCGGTCGTCAACATTTCAGTTGTTTCCGAACAGCCGCTCCAGTTAAACCCCCTGTTCAACGATCCGTTCTTTCGCGATTTCTTTGACTTACCGCAGCAACTACAACCTCAACCGCACATAAGCGCTGGATCCGGAGTCATAGTGGACGCCGAAAAAGGTTACGTCCTGAGCAATGCGCATGTCATCGAAGCCGCGACCGAAATCGTGGTCGTTCTGACCGATGGACGGCGATTGGAGGCGGAGGTTGTCGGCGTCGATCCAGGGACGGATATTGCATTGCTGGAAATCGAGGCCGAAAGACTATCAGCCCTGCCGCTCGGCAATTCTGACGCATTACTTGTTGGCGATTTTGTCATTGCCCTCGGCAACCCCTTCGGGCTTGGCCAGACGGTGACATCGGGGATCGTCAGTGCGCTCGGAAGATCCGGCATCAATCCAGATGGATATGAAGATTTCATACAGACGGACGCGTCGATCAATCCAGGCAACTCTGGCGGTGCTCTGGTCACGTTGGACGGCAAATTGGTGGGTATCAACACGGCGATAATTGCGCCAACCGGCGGAAACGTTGGAATTGGATTTGCAGTGCCAATCAATATGGCCTCGGAAGTCGTGGCTCAACTCGTTCAGTTCGGCGAGGTCAGGCGTGGACGGCTTGGGGTAATGATACAAGATCTGACGCCCGAACTGTCCGAGGCACTTGAAATTGATGCGATGTCAGGGGCGATAATCTCTTACGTGGAGGGCGGCACGCCAGCCGCAGAGGCCGGTCTGGCGGCTGGTGATGTTGTCGTCGCAGTGAACGGGGAAGCAATCCAAGGCTCTTCGGACTTGCGAAACAAAGTTGGTCTGGCTCCCTTGGACAGCGTTCTGGAATTCACGGTTCTGCGAGCGGGAGAGGAGATAGTGATCACCGCGGGTATCGAAGGTGATGAAGCAACAAAACCTGAAGTCGCGTCCAGCGGCATTGAAGTGTTTGAGGGCGCAGACCTTGGCGAACTGACAGAAGGCATGCCCGGCTTTGGGGACGTGGAGGGGGTCGCTGTACTGACCGTCTTGCCGGGTAGCCCGGCTTTTCGCGCGGGATTGAGGGCAGGCGACGTGATCATGAGGGTGAAGAACGAAGAGGTTACGTCTGTGAGAGAATTGCGTGAAGCGGCCGCAAGAAACAGCGGCAGTCCTACGGCGCTGGCTGTCTACCGAAATGGCGGCGCGCTCTATATTATTGTTCGATGAATTGATCAGGTTGTGCCGTCAGAAACTGGGCTGCGTTATTTGAAGTCAGAGGCTCTCGGTTTGCATTGCGTAAAAGGTGGCGCACTCCGCTTCCCGTCCGCGGACGACCCGCTTGCCAGCCAGCTTCCCTTTTTGCTCGGTGACGACCGTACACTGGCCCTCGGCCTGGCTGTCTTTCTCAAAATAGATGACGACCCAGTCGCGCGAGCGGCCGAACCGATGGGCGTTCGGGCTATTTGAAAACAAGGCTGTGAAGTGCCAGTTTTCAAAGTCGGCGTGCAGGATCGGGATACGGATGTCACCCTTTGGATTGAACCGCTTTGGGGTAATTGTGGCGAGGGCGTCATGTGCTGCCTCCGTGCGATATTTATGGTCGATCACAAGCAGGGTTTTGACTGGCGGCGCGAATTCATGCCCGAGCCGTTGTTTGGGCCTGCGGCGATCAAGGATCCTTGCCAGAGAGTTCTCAATGCTGCGCGCGCGTCTCTGTCCAATCCCTTTGAGGTTGCTCAGTCGTCCGTCAATTGCGGCGGCTTCCAGCGCCTCCAGAGTTTCGAGATGCAGTTCGTCGTGTAACTGTTGCGCAATTTTCGGCCCGATCATCGGAACGGTCTGGAAAAGCTTTTCGGGATCCATCGCGCCGCGCAAGCGTGCCAACATTCCCAAAGAGCCCGATTCCAGAATTTCTGCGGACGCGCGCGCGATCGAGGCACCAATGGTCGGCAAAGCTTCGAGCCCGGTCACGCCGGATCGATCATAGACGTCTCGGAGGGGCGGTGCGGAATGGGCAATATAGTCGGCTGCCGTGCGGTAGGCGCCTACTCGGAAGCTGCTGGCATTTTGCTGATGCAGCAGGTCCGCCACCTCATCGAGAATTTTGGCAATGTAGTGGTTTTCGTCTTTTTGAACGGATGGATGCATGTCGATCTCACTCCGGTTTCGAATAGCGTGTCATGAGAAAACAGTAACAACGGGAGATCTCCCGGAATTGACGTGGCGCAATTGCCCTGATCCGCTGGGTTGAGGTGTATCAATTCCATCAGGTCGCGTCTGGCTACGGTGCCTAAAAGGAGCGCGCCGCATGTGTTGGAACTCGGAAGTCTCGATGGCAATGATGGGGATCGGTGCGGCCGCTGCCGTTGTCACGTATCGCAGGAAGGATCCTGCCGCGATCTGGCTTACACTGGGGTATTTTTCATGCATGGAGGCGCTTCAGGTTGCTGGGTATGCCGTTCTTGACCAGTGCGGCACACCTGAGAACCGCGCCGTCACGATGGCATCTTACCTGCACATCGTGTTCCAACCTTTTCTGATCAATGCCTTCGCCATGGAACTGGTTCCGCAGGCCACCAAGAAACGCACGCGGAAATGGGTCTATGCTTTTTGCGGTCTGTCCGCGGCTGTCATGCTTGCGCAGCTTGTTCCTTGGCAATTTGCCGGAAAATGCCTGCCCGGTAGTCCGCTCTGTGCAAGCACTTTATGCACGGTCTCTGGAAACTGGCATATCGCATGGGACATCCCGTACAGTGGGCTCTTACTGCCGTTCGAGGACGCAGTTGGCATCCATGCCGGCTTTCCTACTTACATGGTTGCGGCATTTGTGTTGCCATTGGTCTATGGCGCATGGCGTTTTACCGTAATGCACGCAGCGGTGGGGCCGACGCTTGCCTGGGCCTTGACTGACAATCCGAATGAAATGCCCGCTGTTTGGTGCCTGTTCTCGATTTTCATTTTGTTCCTGGGCCTGAGCCTTCGGGTCAGACGCAGGTTCACGACCATGCATTGGTGGGGTCAGCACAGGGTCGAGGTGTAGCATTGCCTGATGCTTCCACATCGCCAAATATCTGCAAGGACATAGGATGCACCTTTTTGCGTTGAAGGAGAGCGAGGGTCACGGCGCGCGCATTGCTGCTGCGCTCGGTGTCAAATTATCGCAGCTTGAGCATCGTGAGTTCGGGGACGGCGAGTTCAAGATAAGGCCGTTGTCTTGTGTGAATGGACAGGAGGTTTGCGTCATTCAGAGCCTTTTTGAAGGCCCTGATTTTAGCGTGCATGACAAGCTGTGTCGTCTTCTTTTCTTGATTGCGACGTTGCGCGACCACGGTGCGAGACGGGTGACAGCGCTGGTCCCGTTCTTGTGTTACGGGCGCAAAGATCGCCGGACCAAAGAACAGGATCCTGTCGCGACGCAATATGTTGCGCGGTTGTTCGAGGCGATGCAGTGCGATGATCTGGTGACCTTCGAGACGCACAATTTGGCAGCTTTTCAGAACGCCTTTCGGCTTCGAACCCAGCATTTGCAAATGGGAGGTGTCTTTCAGGACGTTTTGACGTGGCGGACGGAAGGGCCGCTGGTGGTGATGTCGCCGGACCCCGGTGGCGTGAAACGCGCACAACTTTTCCGGGAGAGCCTGCAAGACCGTCAGGGGCGGGGCGTTGGGTTTGGCTTTATGGAAAAGCGGCGCAGCGGAGGGCATATGACCAGCGGCGATGTCGTAGGAGATTTCGAAGGGAGATCTGTCGTTGTGGTGGACGATATGATTGCATCAGGACGCACAATGATGGCTGCGGCAGAGGCGTGCAGGGCCAGAGGCGCGGCCAAGGTCTATGCGTTGGCAGCCCATGGCTTGTTCACGGCAGGGGCCGAAGCATTGTTTGCCAGCGATCTTTTTGAAAGAGTTTTTGTAAGCGACAGCATTCCGCCGTTCCGCCTTTCCGACGGTGTCAAAACGCGACGGTTGGAGATTGTTGATACCGCCGGCGAGTTTGCTGATCTGTTCCGCAGATTGACGCCCTGATGCGCCGATCCACCCTGCCAACAATTGCGCCGCTATAGTTACACATTTCATTGCGGACCAAAGAATGAGTGTTCGCTGAACAGCCGATGCACGCCCTCACCTGCATTGCCAACACAAAGCTTGCACATTCGAGCCTGCGCGCACATGACGTAACCATCATGTAAGCCGATGCCTGGAGTTTTTCAGATGATGCCTCTCGATAAATCCATCTGGGCGTTCGAATGACACGATGGTCAAAGTTAAGCGGCACAGCGCAAGGTATCGTGCTGATGATCACAACGATGTTTTTGTTCAGCGTGTTGGACACCATGGCCAAAGAAGTCGCGCACCGCACCGACACCGTCATGGCGATCTGGGCGCGTTATGCCGGGCAAACCGTGGCGGTGACTTTTTTGATCGCTCCACGACTTAGAACGGTCCTGAAAACCGGCTATCCGCGACTGCAATTGCTTCGTTCAATATTGTTGCTTATCGCCACCACGTGCTTTTTCTTCGGATTTGTGACGATCGGATTGGCGAATGCCGCAGCGATCATGTCGTTGAATCCGGTCCTTATTACACTTGGGGCGGCGCTTATTCTGGGAGAGCGTTTTGGCCCGCGTCGCGCTTTTGGCGTTGGGGCCGCTTTGGTGGGAGCGCTGATAATTATTCGCCCCGGCACCGAGGTTTTTTTAAATGCATCGATCCTGCCGCTTTGTGCCGCGGTTGCCTATTCCGGCTATGCGCTGGCGACGCGATTTGTGGGCCGCGATGAGGATGCGTGGACGTCTTTGTTTTACACTGCGGCATTTGGTGCCGTCATTCTAAGCGTGGTCGTGCCATTTTTTTGGGTGAAGCCAGATCCATTTTCGACCTTTTTGATGTTGATTTTGGGCGGCGTCGGCGCACTTGGGCACTTTTGCCTAATTCGGGCGTTCATGGCGGCTGAGGCCAGTGCAATTGCACCGTTTTCCTATGTTGGTCTGCTTTTCGCGACGTTTTGGGGAATGGTGATTTTTGCAGAATATCCAGACGGTTACACCTATCTGGGCGCGCTTTTGATTGCGGTCGCGGGCATTTACGTTTGGTATCGCGAAACGCAATCTACACCAGAGGTTTCGTCGGTACCGCTGTCTGGTGGAAGATAGAAATAGTCGAACGGACTCGTTTTTCGGGGTGATTTGTGTTTGGCGCCTGGGGTTCATGAAAGGTTTTGATTTTCGCCCGGGGACTGTGATGCGGTTTCACTTTTGCCAGAAGCTTCTTGTTGCTTGGGAAGGTACTGCATTGATATTCCGGGAAGCCGGGTCGATTGTTGGCGCAATTGAGGGGACAGTTCGCTGCCGCAAACAGCTTTGACACGATCAGGGGAATGTCGATGAGTGCCGATACACCAACGCGATTGCCGCTCGCTGAGAATGGGCTGGAGCCGTCGGCCGCAGTGCCGGTTTCGACGGTTTCGGGAAGATCAAGATTGTATCTTGTTCCATTGTTTATGCTGACACTTTTTACAGGCGCTGTGATTGGGATGTATTTCCAACCTCCGGGCTTGCGAGTGTTTTTCAACGCAACGGGACTGGAACCCGGTGCAGGCACCGATACGCCAATTGCAGTCGCGATCCAACGGGTGGCCACCCAGGAAGAAATCGCGGTTATCAGTGAAGGCGATGTCCTTGCTTTGGGTCGGATCATTCCACGCGGTGATGTTATTCAGGTGGCAACTCCGTCTGGGGCGGGGGACGCCCGAATTGCTGAAATTCATGTGGCAGAAGGCGATCAGGTGAATGCAGGCGATGTACTTGCGGTGCTCGATAATCTTGCGCAGCTGGAGAGTAACATTGCGTCGGCGCGCGCCAGCATAAATGTCCGAGAGGCAGTGTTGTTGCAAACGGTTGCGGCAATTGCAGCCAGCCGGGACGAAGCGCGGGCGGCTCTTGATCGCGCAGAGGCAACGGCGGCGGCGGCTCAGTCCGATCTGGAGCGCGCGACATCGCTTTTTGAGCGCGACATTGTCACACGCGCCGATTTTGATCAGATCATTGCGCGTGCCAACGAGGCGGGTCGTGATGTTGAAAGAAACCTTGCAACATTGTCTCGGTTTGAGACCGGATCGGACACCGTTCAAGCCGACATTGCCGTTGCGCAGGCGAATTTGGAGGCCGCTCGCGCCGATTTGGCCCGAGCGCAGCAGGAATTGGAACGTGCCTACGTGCGCGCGCCCGAAAATGGCATGGTTCTTGCGATCAATGCACGCGTGGGTGAGCGGCCCGCGAATTCCGGTATTATCAATCTGGGCGACACCTCTCAAATGACCGTTGAAGCAGAGGTCTATCAAACAATGATCGGCCGTGTTTCCATCGGAGACCCGGTTACCGTGACGGCCGAGGCACTGAGCCAGGAGCTTTCAGGCGTCGTTGCTGCCATAGGATTGGAGATTGGACGTCAATCCATAACTTCTAGCGACCCGGCGGCAAATACCGATGCACGCGTGGTCGATGTGATTATCAAACTGGATGAGGCGTCATCGATCGCTGCGCAGCGATTTACCAATCTGGAAGCCATTGTGAGGATTGATGCAGGGCGCGCTGAATGAGCCGATTGCTGACATATCTGTTCGGTCGACTGCCAATCGGCTGGTTGCAGCTTTCGCACAATAAAGCGCGATTGGCTGCTGCGGTTTCTGGTGTGGCCTTCGCCAATCTACTTGTTTTCATGCAGCTTGGGATATTGGGGGCTTTGAACGGATCAACAATTGCACCCTATACCATGTTGAGTGCCGATATTCTTGTGTCTTCTGAAGATGGAAACACCTTAACAGACAGCGGCAATGTCGCGCGAACACGGATGTTTCAAGCACTTGGTGTGCCTGGGGTGGCGTCTGCGGCGCCGCTTTATATTGGCAATCTTCCATTCAGCATGACGGATGGCACATCAGTGTCGCTGTTGGCTTTTGGTGTTGATACCTCGCATCCATCCTTTGTGTCGCCAGTTATCGCGGCGTCGCTTGGCGCGTTGGAGACCGAGAATACAGCGTTGCTTGATACGCAGACCAGAGGTGTGCCAGAGACGGCATTTCACGGGCTGCTTGAGGGCAAGCCGTTTTCATTTGAAGTCAATGGTCAGACGATGACGGCCATCGGGACGCTTGAAGTCGGTGGTGGATTTCTTGCGGACGGCACGCTTGTGGTGTCGGATCAGACATTTTTGCGGTTTTTTGAGCGTCGCAGCAGCGGCGCGCCAAGTCACATTCTGATCAAGGCGAATGATAATGTGTCCTTGGACAGTGTGGTTGAGCGGCTTGAAGCCGTTCTTCCTGCGCAAAGCGTCAAGGTGCAAACCTTAGAAGGCGCGGCAAAAGCGGATTTGGCTTTTATGTCAACAGAGCGTCCGACCGGTATCATTTTTGGGTTCGGGGTGTTGATAGGGATTATTGTCGGAATTGTGATTGTTTATCAGGTTTTGTCGACGGACGTTGCGGATCATTTGCGCGAGTATGCCACGTTCAAAGCCATGGGCTATGGCCAGCCGTTTTTTCTTGGCGTCGTCTTTGAAGAGGCAATCGTATTGGCAATCTTTGGGTTTATTCCCGGGTTTGTGGTTTCACTTGGGCTTTACGCGGGATTAAGTGCGGTGACCGGTTTGCCGGTTTCCATGGATGCCAGTCGCGCGATCCTCGTTTTTCTGGGGACACTTGCGGCTTGCACGATCTCGGGTGCGCTTGCGACACGAAGACTTGCGGGTGCTGATCCGGCGGATTTGTTCTGATGACTGAGAACGCCCCTATCATTTCGACCGGGCTGAACCATTCGTTTGGGACAGGAGAGGCCCGAAAGCAAGCCATCTGGGATGTAGACGTGTCCATAGCGCGCGGAAGCCTGACCGTTTTGATGGGACCATCCGGATCGGGGAAGACAACTCTTTTGACTTTGCTCGGCTGTTTGCGAGAGGTGCAGGACGGCAGCGTGAGGCTTCTTGGCGCAGAATTGCGCGGCTCCGACGAAGCTCAAATGGTGATGTTGCGGCGGCGGCTTGGGTTTATTTTTCAAGCGCATAACTTGCATGAAAGCCTGACAGCCTCACAGAATGTGTTGATGGGCCTGCAAGTGCATGGGGCGGGAAATGCGCGTATGCAGCTAGAGGCGACACATCACATGTTAGAAATCGTCGGCCTATCTGATCGGATGAATTATTTGCCTGGCAGCCTGTCCGGCGGACAAAAGCAGCGCGTTGCCGTTGCGCGGGCGTTGGTGTCGAACCCTCAGATCGTCTTTGCGGACGAGCCAACAGCAGCGCTGGACAAGGAGTCGGGTTTGAACGTCGTTGCAATGCTGAAAGCGCTTGGGCAGACGCGCCAAACCACAACGGTGATGGTGACCCATGACAACCGCATACTTGAACTGGCGGATCGGATCATCACGATGGAAGACGGCCGAATAGTTAACGACGCGGAAACTTAACACGGTCGCAGATGGATCCCACGTGCTGCGACGGCAAGAGCGCCACGCTGAAGGATGCGCCCGGCTCGAGCCGTCAGCAAACTAAACATTCGTCCGTTTGGGCGCCGAAAACAGGTGCCTCAGTCGTGCCTTTGGCAATTCTCAAGGGCAGACTTTACTGCGTCGAGGGATCAGTCGTCGCGCTTTTTCATTGTGCGGCGAACGACAAGGTAAATGCCAGCGACACCGCAAAAGAAGGCGGCAACGGCGATCGGGTTTGAGATTAAGTTGTCCAAAGAAGGGCTCCAAAATAATTGCTTAGTGTCATGGGCATAGTCTCACATCGTGGCTGAAGTGTGGCCACGTGAGTGTTCGGGTTTGGCAGTTCGCGCACGAAAACCTTTTCTGCGTCGCGCTGACTTTGCCGCAAATATCATGAGGCGTTCGAGATGTCTGAAATCAGGCCTTCAAGAACATTGGGTGCATTTGCCCCTGCTAAAAAATGCCTGCAGTGTCGCTGAGTGCCTTAAGAAGTATCCCTGAGAGCACAAGGATCACAACGTACCACCAGAAATTTCCCATAAAATCGCTCCGAATTGCACGCCTGTATTGTTGCCACAAACGAAGCCGTTTTCAATACTTTGTAGATCACAACAATCTCACCGCGCATTTCTCTGGACATTGCGGCATCCTATTCAAGGATTGCCAATAGGTGTGTTTTTTCACGTGAAAAACGCCATCTCCGGTGGTTTAAGCGGCAGAGGCAGACGCACCTTCGCCCCATAATAATCTCAAATCCGACACATTCCCGAGCGAAAAAACCTACTCAACAAGTCATTGAAGGCAGAGTATTGGTGCCAATGACAGACGCAACCATTGCACGTCAGGCCGCGGAGGCCGTTCAGCCGCTCCCTATTGGGACGGTACTTTCGGGCGACCAATTCACAATTACCGGACATCTCGGTGCCGGGGGGTTCGGCATAACCTACCGCGCGCAGGACAATGTTCTTGGGCGCACGGTCGTTATCAAGGAATGCTATTACGAAGATTTTTGTTTTCGGGACGGCAAGAGCGTCGTCGCGCGCAGCAAAAGCTATGCAAAGCCAATCCGCTCTATTGTCAGCATGTTCATGCGGGAGGCACGAAGCCTTGCCAAATTGCGGCACCCAAACATTGTTGGTGTCCATCGCGCATTTGAGGAAAATGATACCGCGTATATGGTTCTTGATCTCATTGATGGCGACGATCTTTTTAACATCATTGCGGACCCACCTTCACCGCGCCGCATCAGCGGCATCTTGATCCAGTTGCTTGATGCGATTGAAAAAGTCCATGAACTGGATCTTTTGCACCGCGACATCTCACCGGACAATATACTTATCGAAAAGACCGGCACCCCGGTATTGATCGACTTTGGGGCAGCTCGCGCAGAAGCAAGCCGCCATACCCGTGCTGTGTCCTCTTTGCTTGTCGTGAAAGATGGCTACTCGCCACACGAATTCTATGTCTCTGGCAGCGAGCAGACGCCCAGTAGCGATCTATATGCTCTGGCCGCGACCTTCTACCATGTTCTAAGCGGAGAGGCTCCGCCCAACAGCCAGACCCGGATGGTTGAAATAGCAGGTCGCAAGACCGACCCATGTATTCCGTTGGCGGGGCGGATTGACGGATACGACACGGCGTTCTTGGAGGCAATTGATACGGCAATGCAAATCCACCCGGCCGATCGATTGCGATCCGCAGCCAAGTGGAAGAGCATCATTGCAGACGTACCTGCTCAAACTGCCAAATCCGACGTCAAACCGCAGGTGTCCAGTCAGGGCATCAGTTTGGAGCTTGAGCGTTCACTCACAGGACTGGTCGAAGAAACGAACGACGAAGTTCGCAGAACGAGCCAGATACCAGCGGTGCCAAAGTCGGTTTTCGCTGTCCCTGAAAAACCATCAAAACCGGCATGGATTGAAGAGTTTAATCAAGAATCTCTGGCTCAAGCCGCAACACCTGCGGTTAAGGACGATGAGCGAGATTGCGTGTCAGACTTGCATCCCGAGGCATCCGATAGGTCTTCCGTTGGCACTGATAATATAATGTACATCACACAAGCTCCTGGATTTGAGCAAAGTGTTCGGATTGATCGAGCTTTGGCAACGCCCAATCCGAAAGGGGTGTGCAGTGAGAGTGAAAGTCAACTTGAGATGCTGGTGACCGAAGCGCGGGCGCGCGTCAGTGCGCCCTCATCCCAGACGCGTGCAATGACCAAAAATAGTGCGACGGCAAAGGCTGCACCGCTTGAGAACAAAGCGACGGCCAAAAAACTCCCGGTCAGACTCGTGGCTGGTCTACTTGTTTGCTTTGGTTTGGTCTTCTTTTTCGAGAGCATCTAGTCTGGCCAGTTTTGTACGTTTCGTTTTAGGGGGCGTCGATTTTGGCGGCGGGCGGGGCTATTCCTTTTATGACGTCGGAGGTAAGCCCCTTTGGCAAACTTTTTGAGCGGCATGCGTTAGAGATGCTTCGCATTCATGCCTATTGATGAAAGTGGGTGGCAGCGGTTTTGGCGCGCCAAAGTCATCCAGTTCCGTCCCCGATATCGCCCAAAGAATGCGAAAGCGCCTTTCTGTTGAAAGATTAGTGCAATAGTGAGGTTGGACACTGTCTTTTGATGGGGTGGTGTTCCCTTGTGCAAAGCGGCGTGTGAATGATGCAAATAGATATCGACGTCGTTTTGGAATACGAGCTTTGTGTTGGGGAAACCGTGCTCTTGATACTGGAAGCCGCTGAGACAGACGGGCAGAGCATCGCAAGCGCATCCCTCGAAATACCGGATGCGACGCTGCAACGGATTGATGGGGAGGGGCTCGTCGGCCAAAGGGTCTGGGCCTCGGTTCCCGACCGGCTTTTCAAGCTGCGTTATCGCGCCTTGGTTGACGTGACGCGGGAGATAATTGCGTTGGACAGTCTTGATGCATCCCCTCTGACGTCGATTCCAAGTCATATCGTCACCTATTTGCGGCCGTCGAGGTTTTGCCAGTCTGATTTATTCATAGACTTTGTTGCGCAGAGCTTTGGAGAATTAAGTGGCGGCGCAAAAATAGCGGCGATCAAAGATTGGGTTGCACGCGAGATTTCCTATGTTCCGGGCAGCTCGAACGCGACAACAACCGCAACGGATACCTTCGCTGCGCAGGCTGGGGTGTGCCGCGACTTTGCGCATGTTGTTTGCAGTTTGGCACGTGCGGCCAATATCCCGGCGCGCTACGCCTCGGTCTACGGTGTTGGAGTGCAGCCTCCTGACTTCCATGCGGTTGCACAGGTCTGGTTGAGTGGCGCGTGGCACCTCGTCGACGCTACCGGCATGAGCGCGCCCAATGACGTTGCGGTGATCGCGGTTGGCAGAGATGCGGCAGAAGTGGCGTTTATGGAGACACAACAATGGGCGCAGCCGATTTGGCAAAGCGTCAGCGTCTCGCGTGCAAATTAGGAGCATCGTGTGCGCAAAAATCTGAGGTGAGAAGAAATCGGCGCTTGGCGTCGGTTCCGCAGCGCCAAGCATCCCATTGGCTTACTCGATTTCCAATCGCGAGATGCGGGCGAAAACCTGTGATCCTGTGTCGTCGCTGTCGGATGACACGGCGATGCCGACGAGGTTTTGTGGCTCTTCGCCGAAAGCGCGTCGGTGATCTTGAGCCAGATCCACAGTCTCTTCGGCGGAGCCAGTGCCAGCGGCTTGCCGGATGATACTGCGTCCACGCGCGCCTAAAAACGGACTAGGCAGCACTTGTCCGACTGTATGCGCACCGCCCCAGACATACATGAGCACGCGCACATCCGGATTATCCAAAAGCGCCATAACGCCTTTGTTCCGGGCGTCCTGTGACGCATTTTCGGGCAAGAACACGAAATAGAGCGACAGATTGCGGTCATCGCCACCCTTTTTGGTGAGATTGGTCGCAGGCACGGAACGCTCGACAGTCCAGTCCCAATTGGCGCGGCGTTTGTTCCACATCGACTGCGGGAGCGATGCCCACATTAGCGAGACTGTATCGTCTGATTGCACCACAAGCGTGTCACCGTTTAGCGAAAAGCGATTGCTGGAAAACATCGAGAACCGTTGTTCCTTCCAGCCGTCGCCGAACAGGATCTGTTGGCTGACGGCGTTGGTTGGCGCAGCCAAAAGCAAGCAGGCGAGAGCCGCGTGAAGTTTTTGCATGGTCATGCTCCTCTTTGAGCAACCTAATGCGGGATGGTCGGCTTGTGTGATTTTTGCGATCACGATTGGGGGAGCGGGACGGCGAGACGTTCGGCTCGGGTCAGACGTGATGACGTGTTCCGCAAGCGCGTCGGGTTTTTCGGAGGAGGGAGACGTCAATTCCGTCAATGTCTATGCTTACACAGCCAGCCTTGCGCTCTCTAAGTGTGTCGAGGGTCATAGCGACGGCCGATTGAGCCGCATCTGTGATTGGGAGTTTGGGTTTTCGCCTCGGGCGTGTCAGTCGCTTTTGCGGCGGCAGAGCGACGGCGGTTTAAGCCAGGAAAAAGCGTGAGTGGATCGGGAGCATGGCCGCACCGAGCGACCTTGCGCCTTTCCCAACCGTAGCTTCACCGATTTCGGGCTTTTCGATGATGGACTTGGCGAGAAGATCAAAAGCGGCGCGCGTGGTGTCTGTCAGGCGCTGTCGGACAGTGGCAGGCATCGCACCGTCGATCAGAATGGCTTCAACCTCGAGGACAGATGAAATGGATGCGGCGGCAAATGCGAGGTGATGTCCGGTTGCTTCGATCCAAGGTGCGACAAGGTCTTCGAAGCTGCTCCAGTTATCGGCGTTTTTGCGCAAGGCCATGGGATCAAGGCCTTGATCGATAAAGGCGCGTTCGAGGCTATTCAGAGAGGCAACGGCCAAAAGCTCGATGGTACCGCCTTTGCCATCTGGCACGGGGAGGGAGCCAAGCTGTGCAGAGTTTCCGGTGTGGCCCGAAGATACCTTGCTGTTCAGCACAAGCCCGCCGCCGACGAAGGCGCCAACAAAGATATAGGCGAAGTCGGTAAATTCGCTGCCGCGGCCCAACAAGTGTTCGGCAACGCAAGCCGAGGTCGCATCGTTCTCCAGAAAGACAGGAAATCCGGTCAATTCGGAAATGGATGTCTCGAAATCGATGTCCTGCCACTTGCGCATGGCGTCTTCGGGGGCTTGCACGATTTCCAGCCAATCCCAAAGCTTGTTTGGACGCGCAACGCCAATGCCTGTGACGCGCGATTTTGCTTTGGGGTGACGTGCGAAAATATC
>JARFRG010000280.1 GCA_029287375.1 Boseongicola sp.
ACATGCCCCACACAGTATTCGACCATGCCTTCGCGCAAACCAGAATCAACCATACGTGCCAAAGGCACTTTCAAAGTTTCGTTTCCGACAATTTTTTCGACACCGGCCCAAAGACTGTGAACCCCTTTGAGCCGAGAGAAGACAGAAAAATCCTCAAGCCAACCTGTGGGTGCATAGACGATGTAGTCGACCAACGCAGGGTCCGCGTCGCGTGTCAGATTGGCCGTGAGTCCCGCATCCGCAAATGCCTGCCGCAATGGATCGGCAAACTCTTCCCAATTGCTGTGCGTGGCGGCGAAGAGAATCGTAATCATCGGCTTCGCGACCGATGGATGTGGGCCGATTGAACAAGCCCAAAGGCTCCCATCAGAACCAACATCGCGGACCCTCCAAAGCTGACCAGCGGCAGTGGAACGCCGACCACTGGCGCAAGCCCCATGACCATCGACATATTCACTGCAAAGAACAAAAACAGGGTCGCAGCGACGCCAAGCGTCAACAATGCTCCAAAGCGATCAGAGTTTTGGACGGCCGATGCCACACAGAACAAAATGATCAACCCGTAGAGAATGAGCAACGAGAACCCTCCGATGAACCCAAATTCCTCCGCCAAAGTCGTAAAGATAAAGTCGGTGTGTTTCTCAGGCAGAAAGTTCAGGCGAGACTGCGTGCCTTGCATAAACCCCTTCCCCGTCCAGCCACCTGACCCCAACGCAATCTTGGACTGGGTAATGTGATAGCCTGCGCCAAGAGGGTCGGTGGACGGGTCCAGAAACGTATCAATTCGGCGAAACTGATAGTCCTTCAAGAGCTGCCAATCGGTGCCGCGCGATGAAAAAATAGCGGCCACCAACCCCACCCCGGCGGCAACGACCGCGATGAAATACCACCATGAAACGCCCGCGCAAAACATGACAATACCACCGCCCGCAACGAGCAGAATTGCGGTTCCAAGATCGGGCTGCTTCAGCACCAAAGCCGTCGGAAGAAGGATCAACCCCACTGGCATCAAAACCCAGAAAGGACGCGAGACCTTCGCCATAGGCAGCCAGTCATAGTAGGCGGCCAGGATCATAACGAGAGCGATTTTCATGACCTCGGACGGCTGCAAACGCATAAAGCCAAGGTCGATCCAACGCTGTGCGCCCATGCCGACCGTTCCAAAGAATTCGACCAAGAGCAAAAGGCCAAAGGCTCCAAGGTACGCAATTCCGGCCATATTTCGCCAAAACCAGATCGGCACCATGCCAACGGCCATCATTACGACAAGGCCCAATGCAAACCGCTTCATTTGCGGCTCTGCCCATCGACTTGCATCCCCCCCGGCGACCGAGGTCAGCATCAAGAACCCAACGCAGGCGACCGCTGTCAACAAAAGCGCCACAGCCCAGTTCGCGTGAAGTATCTTGCGCGCCCCTGTCGGGATCGTCTGGACCTTGTACTCAAGATAGCTCATGCGCGGCTCGGCGTTTTGGCAGGTTGCTGTCGTGGCCTGACAGGCAATTCCGCCAACATCGTCTTGATGCGTTCACGCTGGTCACTTGGATAGGCCTCTATTGGCGGAACATCCCCGTACAGCGCATAAAGCAAAATATCGCGCGCAGGAGGCGCAGCAGCACTTGATCCGCCGCCGCCATGCTCAACGATCAAAGAAATCGCATACTTCGGTTTGTCAAAGGGCGCATATCCAACAAACAATCCATGGTCGCGGCGTTCCCACGGCAATTGATCGTTTCGCACAACGCCGCGCGCCCGCTCGGCAGCGGTGATATTGCGGACTTGACTGGTGCCGGTCTTGCCGGCCATCTCCATCCCTTCGGCCACAATCCGCGAACGCCGCGCCGTACCGCGTCTGCCGTTGGAGACATTGTACATAGCCTGCTGGATCATCCGAAGGTGGCTGGAATTAATTTGCATCGGATCAGCTTGTTCCAAGGACTGCTCGACGCCGTTGATGGATTTCACAAGCCTTGGAACGACCGCCTTGCCGCTTGCGATGCGGGCCGTCATCACGGCAAGCTGCAAGGGCGATGTCAGCACATCACCCTGCCCGATTGCTGTGTTCAGTGTCTCGCCGGGAAACCATTGCTCGCCACGGACTTGGGCCTTCCATTTGGTGGACGGCACGATCCCTTCGCGAACAGCAGACACGGGCAAATCAAAGCGTTCCCCAAGTCCAAACTCATGGCACAGAGCGGCCAAATTATCGATTCCGGTTCTCTGCGCCGCCTCATAAAAATAGACGTCGCAGGACTGCGTGATCGCGGTATCAAGATCGACCCATCCATGCCCACCACGCTTCCAGCAATGGAAACGACGGCCCCCAAATGCCATATGCCCGGGACACCAAACTGTTTCTTTCGGCCCGATCACATTGTGGCGCAGTGCAGCAAGCCCGGTCATCATCTTGAAGGTCGAGCCGGGTGGGTACAGGCCCTGAACCGCCTTGTTAAACAATGGGCGGTACTTGTTCTCGGTGAGAGACCGATAATTCGTCGTCGAAATCCCGCGCACAAAGAGTTCGGGGTCAAACGACGGCGATGATGCCATCGCAACCAAATCACCGGTCTCTATGTCAATGACCACTGCGCCTGCACTTTCGTTGGCCAGTCTTGCCTGCGCGAAATTCTGAAGCCCGTGATCAATCGTCAATTGCAGGTCTGTGCCCGGCGTATATTCCTCGCGGCCAAGTTCGCGCATCACCCGGCCAGCGGCATTTACCTCGATGCGTTTCGTGCCAGCCTGCCCACGAAGTTGCGTCTCCAGCTTTGTCTCCACACCAATTTTTCCGATCTGAAATTTCGGAATCTGCAAGAGTGGGTCAGGGTCGGTAAGTTTGGACAGGTCATAATCGCTCACGGGTCCGACATAGCCCACGATATGAGCGAAATCGGCGCCCAGTGGATATTCACGTGATAGCCCGACGTCAGGCGTGACCCCTGGCAAAGCGGGTGCGTTTACCGCAACCTCGGCCACATCTTCCCAGGTCAGACGATCCGCCAGCGTGACTGGCACAAAAGGGCTGCGCCGATACATCTCGCGAAGCGATTTCTCCAATTCGTCTTCATCGAGCAGCACAAGCTGTCGCAACTTGGCGATAGTCTCATCCACATCCGGAACGTCTTCGCGCACGATGACGATGCGATAGTTCTGCGTGTTCGTTGCGATCGATACGCCATTGCGATCATAAATAATCCCCCGGGACGGAGGAATGAGGCGCATGTTCACGCGATTTTCTTCGGCCAGCAGGCGATAGTTATCCGCCTCTTCGACCTGCATCTGACGCATACGAAGACCCAGAATAGACATAAACCCAAGCTGAAGCCCGGCCAAGACAAGGCCACGTCGTGTTACAAGGCCCGCGCTCTCTTCGTTTTCTTTCGATGATCTTTTCATTGCCTGCGCCCCAAACGGTCAACTTCGCCCGGTACAATCTTTCTAAGCCCTACAGCCCATGCCGCAAGCACCACGACGATCGGATAAACAAGAAGTGTCGTGATGAGACGGATCAGTGTCAGGCCAAGCCCGGGTTGATCTACGACGAAAACCGCAAGAACAAGTGTATTGGCCAGGAACATTCCGGTGACGATCGTGCAAACGGTGAACCATTCCGTCAAGAAACCTCCGTCCCGCAAAGCGAACGACCGCCGCCGCAAGGCCTCAAGCCCGACAATGGCAAGCGCTGTCCACAACCCCGGCGGCCGCATAAATAAAATGTCAGCCAGAAAAAATACCGCGGCGACCAGAGCAACCGGCAGATAGTCAGGGCGCCGCACTATCCAGGCGCTGGCCATCAGGATCAGGATGTCAGGCCCCGGAAACCGCCCAGGCCCGGGATGAAGAGGAAGCAACTTTGCAAATATCACCAAGGCCATAAGCCCAAGGAATACTGCGCGATACGTCCAACGTCCCGCTGGTGATGCCTCAACCATCGTTCGATGCCTCTTCCTCGGGGACAAGGGCGGCGGCTTCAGGAAGAAGTGGGCCGATAAGGGCCGCATCATTTCCAATCGGTTCAACCGGTCGACTTCGAAGCACGCGCAGGAATTCCAGACGCTCATAGTCGGCGGAAAGCCGCATCCTAAGGCGACCATCGCGCGCAAGAACAACACTTCCCACCAATAATCCCGCAGGAAAAACGCCACCATCGCCTGACGACACAACCCGGTCGCCGGGCCGTACTTCTTCGGGCTCTTCGATGAAATCCAAAACCGGGAGGGTCGAATTGTCCCCCGACAGCATTGATTGCTGCCCTGATGGCTGAATGGTGACCGGCACGCGACTGGCGCTGTCTGTCAAAAGCAACACGCGGCTCGACCTTTGACCGACGCCAGAAATGCGCCCGACAAGCCCAAGTCCATCCGTCACCGCCCAACCATCTTTTATTCCATCACGCGCAGCACCGACATTCAAAAGGATCGACTGTCGAAATGGCGAGCCGCTGTCTGCCAACACCTGCCCCGTCACCACAGTAAGAGCCGGATCAAGACGCACATTGTTCAGATCAAGAAGCTTGGCGTTCTCTTGCTCAAGGTGAAGAGCCGCTTCTTTCCACGCCTTCATCTGCTGCAATTCGCGGCGCAAGTCCTGGTTTTGCTGTTGAAGGCGGGCGTAAGACTGCACGCCCTCGACCAACTCAACGCCTTTGGTGACAGGCACCAGCGCCCAATCCATTTGAGGCACGACAGCGTCCACCAAAGCCGCACGAAATCTCTCGGCCCGAGGGCTGTCGATGCGCCAAAGGACAAAAATCGCAAACAGAATCAGAACAAGCCCGCCGACGAAAAACCGTCGAAGGGGGCGTGCAAAGTCCTCAGATGAACCGCTTTGCCGTGCCACGTCGTTTCCTGGTCCGTCCCCCGGGGTGCGAGACTACCACGATCTGTGGAAAACTCGGAACCCCGAGTGCGTTAACTGTCGTAATCAATCACGTGCCGCAGTTGTTTCTCGTACTCAAGCGCCTTGCCCGTGCCCAGCGCGACACAGGTCAGAGCTTCGTCAGCGACGCTGACCGCAAGCCCCGTTTGCTCGCGAAGCGCCAGATCAAGCTCACCCAAAAGTGCGCCACCACCCGTCAGCATCACGCCACGATCCACGATATCCGCCGCCAGATCCGGCGGTGTCGCTTCAAGCGCCGTCATAACCGCTTCGCAAATCTGCTGCACGGGCTCAGCCAAAGCCTCGGCCACCTGCGCCTGATTGATCTCGGTTTCTTTCGGGACACCGTTCAGCAAATCGCGTCCACGAATTTGCATCGATTGGCCGCGACCATCATCCGGCATACGTGCTGTACCGATAGAGGTCTTGATACGTTCCGCGGTTTGCTCACCGATCAACAGGTTATGCTGGCGGCGAAGATAACTGATGATTGCTTCGTCCATACGGTCGCCGCCGACGCGAACTGATCGCGCGTAGACAATGTCGCCCAGCGAAAGCACGGCGACCTCGGTTGTGCCACCACCAATATCAACCACCATATTCCCGGTCGGATCGGTGATCGGCATGCCTGCCCCTATCGCGGCGGCAATCGGCTCGGCAATGAGACCCGCACGGCGCGCGCCAGCAGACAGAACCGACTGCCGAATTGCACGCTTCTCGACGGGTGTCGCACCATGTGGAACGCAGACGATCACCTTCGGCTTGAAAAAAGTCGTGCGTCTGTGAACTTTGCGTATGAACGCTTTGATCATCGCCTCGGCAACGTCAAAGTCAGCGATTACGCC
>JARFRG010000020.1 GCA_029287375.1 Boseongicola sp.
GCAATTGTGGGTATGGCGCGTTGGCCCGTTTGGGCGGCGGCGACCTGAGATCATTCGTAATTGTCCTGGTCATGGGTGTGTCAGCCTATATGGCACTTGGCGGTCCATTTGCAGCTCTGAGAGTTTGGCTCTTTCCGCAACAAGACATCCCCCTTGAGATGCCTTCAATTGCAGTCTCGCTCTCCCGATTAACGGGGCTTTCCATTGAGGCGGTTGGTATTGCTGCTGGTATACTCGTCGTCGTCGCAACTCTGACCCACGTCGAATTTCGACGCTCGTTTAGCCACGTGTTTTGGGGATTTGTCGCAGGCGTTGCAGTTGTCCTTGGGTGGGCAGGCACACAATGGATAGCAAGCAACGGCTTTGAGGCCACGCCCGTTGTAAGCCATACGTTTTCTGCACCGATTGGTGAAACAATACTCTACGTCATGACTTCGTCTGGTAACAGCATTAGCTTTGGAACCGGATCAGTCTTTGGGGTCTTACTAGGTGCGTACATCGGCAGCGTTTTCAAAGGCCATTTCCGTTGGGAGGCCTGCGATGATCCTCGTGAATTGCGCAGGCAAATCCTCGGTGCATCTTTGATGGGTGTGGGTGCCGTGGTTGCCGTAGGTTGTAGTGTTGGCCAAGGCCTTTCGGCGTTTTCGCTCCTTGCCTACAGCGCCCCGGTTGCCTTCATAAGCATTTTGGTCGGAGCGGCGGCCGGATTGAAACAGCTCATGCTTGGGTTCGCGCCATGAAGCTTCTGGCACGCCTGAAACACGGCACGCCGTCAGGCTTTCCCATCCTCACAAAAACGGTCGTACAAGAGGCCAATCAACGCCAGAACCGTTGGATCCGCGATCGAATAAAATATCTGGCGCCCTTCCCGTCTTGATTGCAGCACACGCTCATCCTTCAACTTCGTCAAATGCTGCGAGACAGCCGATTGGCTCGCTCCGACCTTTGCTTCTATATCGGCGACCGAAAGCTCCTTCTCAATGAGACAGCACAGAACTTTCAGCCTGTCGCGATGGGCCAGTGACTTCAGAAATCGTGCCGCCTGATCAGGCGCATCGGACCCCTGACCTGCAAACGCTTGCAAGGCATCGTCCGGCATGTGTGTCCGTATTTCCATAAGGGTCTCCTCGCGTCTTGACCCATCAAACCTAATCGCCAATTCAAAATATTCAACTTACTTAATGTATTTGCGGCACAATCATTGACATATGATACATTCGTAATATGTAATGCTTCAGGCAAAATGGAGAAACCAACATGCAACCGGATGTAACCCCCTTTTTTGACGAAGAGACATTCACCGCGTCCTTTGTCGTCACCGACCCCGAAACAAAGCACTGCGCAATCATCGATTCCGTTTTGGATTTCGACTATGCGTCCGGACGTACAGATTTTCACTCGGCTGACCAAATCATTGAATTCGTCAAGCAAAACAAACTGACGGTCGATTGGATTCTGGAGACCCATGTCCACGCAGATCACCTAAGCGCTGCGCCGTACCTACAGGAAAATCTTGGTGGCAAAATAGGTATCGGAAGAAACATCACCATAGTGCAGGACACCTTTGGTAAGGTCTTCAACGCCGGAACTGAATTTGAACGGGACGGCAGCCAGTTCGACGAACTGTTTTCAGAGGGCGACACTTTCTCTGTCGGCAACATCCAGGCATCGGTCTTGCACACGCCTGGGCATACGCCGGCCTGTCTCACATACGTCATGGCTGACGCGGCTTTTGTCGGGGACACCCTGTTCATGCCCGATTTCGGTACCGCGCGCGCTGATTTTCCAGGCGGTTCGGCAAACGCTCTTTATGCCTCTATCCAAAAGCTGTTCACGCTGCCTGATGACACACGCGTTTTTGTTGGACACGACTACAAGGCCCCGGGCCGCAACGAATTCGCATGGGAAACGACGATCGGCGAACAGAAAGAGCTGAACAAGCACGTTGGCGAAGGGCGCAGCGAGGATGACTTTGTGGCCATGCGCACCAAACGTGACGCAGAGCTTGCGATGCCGCGTCTCATACTGCCATCACTGCAGGTCAATATGCGTGCGGGGCAAATGCCACCCGCAGACTCAGATGGAAACGTCTACCTCAAAGTTCCAGTGAACAAGGTGTAATGCCATGATAAATAATAGTTACCTTTTGGGCCTCGCGGGAGGCGTTCTTATCGGGCTGGCCGGGACGATTTACCTTCTGGGAAATGGTCGGATTCTTGGAGCCAGCGGTATTATCGGCGGGTTGATCGACGGCTCTGGCCGCTCGGAATGGCGAGATCGGCTCTTGTTCATCGCCGGACTGGTTGCGGCTCCATGGTTGGCGATTACGTGGCTTGGTCTCACCCCCACAACCCATATCACCACCAACCCGGTTGTGATCGTCTCGGCGGGCCTTTTGGTGGGCGTCGGCTCGCGATTGGCAAATGGATGCACCAGCGGCCACGGTGTCTGCGGCATTTCGAGACTGTCTCTTCGCGGTATCGCCGCGACCGCTTTCTACCTGCTTGCCGGTGGCGTTAGCGTTCTTGTTTTCAAACATATTCTGGGAGTGATCTGATGCGCGCACTAATCGCAACACTAAGCGGAAGCCTCTTTGGGCTTGGCCTTTTGGTTTCGGGTATGGTGGACACCACTCGCGTGCAGGGCTGGCTCGATATCTTTGGAGAGTGGGATCCCACTCTGGCCTTTGTGTTGGGAGGGGCCATCCTGCCAATGGCTATCGCCTGGAGGATCGCCGAACACCGACGCGCACCGCTCGCGGGCGGGTCATTCCCTGGCCGCCCTGCTCAAAAAGTCACATCCGATCTTGCCGTTGGCTCGCTCATATTCGGAGCCGGATGGGGCTTGGCAGGTCTTTGTCCGGGGCCATCGCTTGCGTCTCTGACTTTTGGCGGATGGGAAGGCCTTCTCTTCCTGGCAGCCATGATCACAGGAATGCTTCTTGCAGTCCCAGCACGGAATCTCACAACACTCACAGGATTGGGTCAGCGATGAAAATCACTCAGCTTCACCCGCAGCTTTCCGTCGGTGCGCAAATCACATTGGACGACATCCGGCCACTTGCAGCTTCGGGATTTACAGACATAGTCTGTAACCGCCCAGACAGCGAAGTGAGTGAAGAACTCCTGTCCGGCGAATTCTCAAATGCGGCCAAAGCTGCGGGTCTCCGTTTCCATTACCGACCGATAGACCCAGGGGCGCACGCGATTGAACAAGGCCAATTCATTGCCGCAATCGTCCGGTCTCCAGACGCCCGCGTGTTTGCCTACTGCCGTTCTGGTGCGCGCTCGACCCTCGCCTGGAGCCTTGCAAACCAACACAATAATAAGGTCAGTGACGGTTAGTCCTTAACGGACAACTAGTCGCCAACTTTCTCCAACAGCCATTCCGCCCGTTCAATTTGTTCGCGCGCAGTTGCAAGCTTGTTTTCCAGGCGTTCTCTTCTCGACGCCTTTTTCGCGTCCCGAAGCTCTTCGAGCAAAAGTCCTTCTTTAGTGTGAAGCTTTGCGATCACTTTCTCCACATGTTTTGGCTTTATCTTTTTCGCCTTCCCCCCCTCAAGGCGACTGAAATAGTCATCCAGCTTCTCACTAATTTTACCAAGCCCCATGGTTTTCTCCAACTTTCATAACTGTTCAGAGCGCAATTCAACCTTTGAGGCAGCAGCGCCGTTCAGGAAGGTGTCGGCGGCGCGACCTCACTAAGCTCTTCATCGTCAAGTGTTAGAATTCTTTCGACCTCTGACATCGCGTCTTCGGTTTCGACGTAGTAGGCACGCGCAGCCTCTAGCAAATCGCGCATCGCGGAGTATGCATAATTTGAATCATTTAGAAACGAAGTCGCGGCTGTTGCGCTTATTCGTTTATCACGAATAAGAGCTTCGACCTTGCCAATCGCGTCCTGCGCATCTTTCTCGACCAAAATGCGCTCCTGATCTAACCAAAGGCTCGATCGATCTTCGGGATCAGCAAGCTCAAGTTTGCGGACTTCAACAAGAATGCGACCGACCTCGGCACGCAGGCTATTGTAAAGCTTAGTGATTTCACCCTGCTTTCGTTCGGTATTGTGGGTCGTATTGCGTCGAAGGTGTTTAACAGACTTCATAGCCCTCACGATCCGCCCGGCAACGTCGCGCATCGTGTAAATGTCGTCGAGAACATCTGGGGGAATATCCTTTGCACCTGCGCGCGTGGCAAATTCGACAATCGCAGAATACAGGGTCTTGATCCTGTGTTCATAACGCTCGTCAATATCGATCTCGATTGGCCTTTTGCTTGCAGAGACGGTCGCGGCGATGTCACGGGATTCAAATAGCTCGTGTCTGCTCAGATTCAGGCCATGCACAATAAGCTCAACCGCGTTGTCGTAAAGATGTTGAACCTCACGGCGCATGGCAATTCTTGCAGTCTGAGGGAAATCGTCAACTGCTTCAGAAAGGTATCTGGGCTTGCTTAGGTCTTCATCGGGCTGAACAATTGCATGCTCCAGAAATGTGATTAACCGCCGAAGGAACGGCAACATAAGCCCGACGCCTAAGACATTGAATATAGTGTGAAAGACAGCCAACTTGAGGGCAAAATCGGTATCTGGGATGCCGACGCCAGCGCTCACATAATCGACAGCCATCCGGATCGGACCGATAAAGGTCAGCGCTACACCGGCGGTGACCAAGTTAAATATCTAGTGCGCCAAGGCCAGTCGCTTGCCTTGGTAGTTCGCCGTAAGCGAGCCGATAACGGTGGTAACAGTGGTGCCGATGTTTGCGCCAATCGCCAATGCAAGCGCGTTCTCGTAACTAATCTGGCCTCCTGCCAGTGCAGTGATAATCAATACCATGGTGG
>JARFRG010000147.1 GCA_029287375.1 Boseongicola sp.
ACTTTGTACCTTCGACGGTCGCACCTGCCAGAAGTCCAGCCTGACCAAACACAACAGCAATCACAGGCGACAAGGCCGTAGTCGTTTCTGCCGACAAGTTGGCGCCGCGATCATTGATTGCATATTCAACGTCCGCACCAGCGGCCCAACCTGAGGACGCCCGAAATTCTGACAGGGCTTCCTCTGTCATGAAATACAGAACGTGAGCGTATTGCTGTGCGCCGATCTGAAGACCAAAACTGGCCTGTGTCGCTGAATAGTAGTCTACGGTGACGCCGTTCACGCGAAGGGCGCCGCGTCCGTAGGCAGCTCCAAAACCAAAACCGGCTTCGGTAATCAGCGGCATTACCAGTGTTCCGACAGCTTTGTTGCTTAAGTCGCGTGTGCCGGGAAAGTTGACGTCAAGATAATTCAATGCAGCATCGACCCGGGCGTCGAGCTTTGAAGCGCCTTCGCTGCCGATACCGTTTCCGCAAGCGGCAAGTGCCAAAGTTGTAGCCGCTGCTCCTCCTAGGAGGGCGCGACGGGACATAGCTTTCATTTGGGAAGACCCTCTCATGCTCGTGTTGCCTCGATAAATGACGGCCTTATCTGGCCGTTCAACGCAAAGTATAGGGGACGCGCCACGAAGAGTCACCCTCTATAGTGGTGTATCACATCGGACGGCGCGATATTTCGCTTGGTTATTTGCCGCGAAGCGCGCGGGCGACGTCCATGGCAAAATAGGTCAGAATGCCGTCACAGCCGGCGCGTTTGAAGGCCAGCAGGCTTTCCATCATGGTGCGGTCTTTGTCCAGCCAGCCATTTTCGCCCGCCGCCTTGATCATCGCGTATTCGCCAGACACTTGATAGGCGAAGGTTGGAGCGCCGAAGGTATCTTTGACGCGCCGACATATATCGAGATAGGGCATTCCGGGCTTCACCATGACCATATCAGCGCCTTCCATAAGGTCGCGTTCGACCAGACGAAGCGCTTCGTCGGAGTTCCCGGGATCCATCTGATATGTTTTCTTATCGCCCACCAGCAATCCGGATGCGCCGACCGCGTCGCGAAATGGGCCATAGAACGCGGACGCATATTTTGCGGCATAGCTGAGGATCATCGTGTCTTTGTGACCGGCTGTCTCTAAGGCTGCGCGCATCGCGCCGATGCGGCCGTCCATCATGTCAGATGGCCCGAGAATGTCGGCACCAGCGTCAGCTTGCGCCACCGCCATTTTGACAAGAGCTTCGACACTTTCGTCGTTCAGGATCACACCATCACGCACAAGGCCGTCGTGGCCGTTGATATTGTAGGGGTCTAGCGCGACATCTGTCATGATCGTGATGTCAGGGACGGCCGCTTTGATGGCACGCGTGGCGCGGTTTGACAGATTGTCCGGGTTCCACGCCTCGTCACAGGTTTCGGTCTTGAATTCAGTTTCGATGTAAGGGAACAGACAAATCGCCGGTATACCCAGAGAAAAGGCCTCTTCAGCGGCCCGGACCACACGGTCTATAGTCAGGCGGGCGACACCGGTCATCGACGCGATGGGTGTTTCCGCGTTTTCACCCTCGCGAATGAAAACCGGCCAAATCAGGTCATCAACCGTCAAGTTCGCTTGCCTCACCATCCGGCGACGTGCGTCCGAGGTCTTTGTGCGGCGAAACCGCGTCGCGGGATAAGGGCCAATTGTCATAAGTGCGGTCTTTCGTGCACGGTTTCAGTCCCTTTTGCGGTAGCGAGCGTGGGAAGACTGGTCAACCCTCTTGGCTTTTCCTAGTGTCCGGCGAAACGAGAGATAGAGGCCGCCTGTGAACTGGTACGACACCGTCTTTGAAGTAATTGACATGCGGTCATTCTCCAATCTTTGGTATTGGATTGCGCTTGCTGTGCTGTGGTCGTCTGTCAGCCACTACGTTCTGGGTGTGCCGTTTGATATGATCTTGCGTGCGCGCCGGGAAAAAGAGGGCGAGGCCATGGTTGATTTGCAGGATATGGTCCGTATCAGCGTGAACAGAATTCTCTATATCGCCGAAGTGTCCGGGACATGGGTTCTTTTGTTCGGCTCGGCGTGTGTGACTGCGCTTGGATTGATGGCTGTCCTATATGATTTTGAATTTGCGCAGGCTGTCTTGCTTTTACTTGGGCCTTTGGGGATTTTGGCGCTGCTGTCCTTAAAGACATCGCGCAAAATCCATGCCGAGGGCGATGCCGGTGAAATTTTGGTGCGGCGGCTTATGCGGCACCGGTTTGTCACGCAAATGATCGGTGTGTTTTCGATTTTTGTAACTGCTATGTTTGGAATGTACCAAAACCTTTATGTCGGAGTGGTCAGCTTTTAGGGATCTTCGGTTGACATGAGAACCTCAGAGAGTACGTCCCACATCGATGTCCGACCCTCACCATATAACTGTTAGCGGCGCGCCGGAAGGCTTTGACGCAAGGCTGATCCTTGCCGAGCTTGAGAAAGCCGATGGCGGGATTGTGTGCCATGTGGCGCGCGACGACAAACGGCTTGTCGCGATGCGAGACGCCTTGGCGTTTTTTGATCCGGGCATGCCTGTTGTGACGTTTCCTGGATGGGATTGCCTTCCCTATGATCGGGTTTCGCCGAATGCGGACATTTCAGCCACGCGCATGGCGACTTTGGCGGCTTTGGTACACGAGATGCCGAAACGGTTCGTCTTGCTGACGACGCTCAATGCCGTGACACAACGTGTGCCTGCGCGCGCTTTGCTGAAGGAAGCCGCGTTCAAGGCAACCGTGGGCAATCGCATTGATGAGGCCGCGTTGCGCGGATTTTTGGTGCGGATGGGGTTCGTTCAGGCGCCCACTGTCACCGAGCCCGGCGATTATGCGATACGCGGCGGGATTATCGATATCTATCCGCCCGGCGATGGCGGGCCTGTGCGGCTTGATTTCTTTGGTGATGTCTTGGACGGCGCACGGCGGTTTGATCCTGCAACGCAACGCACGACCGAGACGCTGAAAATGATCGAACTGGCCCCGGTGAGCGAGATCATTCTTGACGAGGCTGCAATTACGCGGTTCCGGCAGAATTACCGTTTGGAATTCGGTGCTGCTGGCACAGATGATCCCCTGTACGAAGCTGTGAGCGCGGGCCGCAAACATGCCGGCGTTGAGCATTGGTTGCCGTTTTTCCATGAGCATCTGGAGACGCTTTTTGACTATTTGCCAAAAGCGACGATTGCCTTGGATGATCAAACGACGGCGATGCGGCTGTCACGGTGGGAGGCCATCGACGACCAATACGACACACGCCGCGAGGCGATGACCGCAAAGGGGCGGATCGACAGTGTTTACAAGCCTGCGCCGCCGGGGGGGGTGTATCTGGACGACGCGGCGTGGAGCGACGCGATTGGCGATCACCGGGTTTTGCAATTGATCGCTTTGCCACAACCGACCGGACCCGGTGTGATCGATGCCGGCGGACGTTTTGGGCGTGATTTCGCGCCAGAACGTCAACAAGAGAGCATCAGCCTTTTTGGATCGTTAGCGACGCATGTCCAATCGAAACGCAAGTCTGCTCAGGTTGTGATTGCGTCCTATTCGGAAGGCGCGCGGGAGCGTCTTCAGGGATTGATGGAAGATCAAGACATCACCGGCGCGGTGCCGGTTGTTGATTGGCGCGATGTCCCAGAGGGCATTGGCGGCGTTTTCCTGGCAGTTTGGGCTTTGGAACACGGATTTGAAGGGCCTGATGGCCTTTGCGTGATCTCTGAGCAGGACGTTTTGGGTGACCGATTGGTGCGCGCCCCGAAGAAAAAACGCCGCGCCGAGAATTTTCTGACAGAGCATCAGACGCTAAGTCCGGGTGATCTGATCGTGCATGTGGATCACGGCGTTGGCCGGTATATGGGGCTTGAGGTCGTGACGGCGCTTGGGGCGCCCCACGAGTGCATCCACCTTGAATACGCGGGCGGTGACCGATTGTTCCTGCCAGTCGAGAATATTGAATTGCTGAGCCGCTATGGCAATGACGAGGGTCTGCTTGACAGGCTTGGCGGCGGGGCCTGGCAGGCCAAGAAAGCCAAGTTGAAGGAGCGTATTCGCGAGGTTGCCGACAAGTTGATCCGGGTCGCCGCCGAACGGCTTTTGCGAAAGGCCCCTGTTTTGGTGCCGCCAGATGGCATGTGGGACGCGTTTTCGGCGCGGTTCCCGTATCAGGAAACCGACGATCAGCTGAAAGCGATCCATGACGCCATGGACGATTTGGCGGGCGGCACGCCGATGGATCGGCTTGTGTGCGGCGACGTTGGGTTTGGCAAGACCGAGGTTGCCATGCGTGCCGCGTTCGCGGCGGCAATGTCTGGCGTTCAAGTGGCCGTTATTGCGCCAACGACTTTGCTGGCACGACAGCACGCAAAGGGCTTCAAAGAGCGCTTCCGGGGCTTTCCGATTGAGGTGCGGCAGTTGTCTCGGTTCATTTCGGCAAAACGTGCCAATGAAACGCGCGACGGGATGGCCCGTGGGACGGTTGATATTGTGATCGGCACCCACGCTGTCTTGGCCAAAAGCGTGCGATTCAAAAACCTTGGCCTTTTGATCATCGACGAAGAACAGCACTTTGGCGTGGGTCACAAAGAGCGTTTGAAGCAGATGCGCACGGATATCCACGTTCTGACACTGACGGCGACGCCCATTCCCCGCACGTTGCAATTGTCTTTGACCGGCGTACGGGATTTGTCGATTATTGGCACACCTCCCGTCGATCGTCTGGCCATCCGTACCTATGTCAGTGAATTCGATACGATCACCATTCGTGAGGCTTTGCTGCGCGAGCATTATCGCGGCGGGCAGTCGTTTTTTGTCGTCCCACGCATTTCTGATCTGCCGGAAATGGAAGACTGGCTGAAAACCCAAGTGCCGGAAGTGTCCTACGTCGTGGCGCATGGGCAAATGGCGGCGGGTACTCTCGATGATCGGATGAATGCCTTTTATGACGGCAAATACGATGTGCTTTTGGCGACGACGATTGTTGAATCCGGTTTGGATATTCCGACGGCAAACACAATGGTTGTGCATCGCGCTGATATGTTTGGTCTGGCGCAGCTTTATCAGATCAGGGGGCGGGTGGGCCGCTCCAAGACCCGAGCCTATGCGTATCTGACCACAAAGCCGCGACAGAAACTGACGGTGCAGGCCGAGAAACGATTAAGAGTGCTTGGCTCTTTGGACAGTCTGGGGGCCGGTTTTACACTGGCCAGCCAGGACCTCGACATTCGCGGCGCAGGCAATCTTCTTGGCGAGGAGCAGTCGGGGCATGTGCGCGAGGTTGGCTATGAGCTTTACCAATCCATGCTGGAAGAGGCGATTGCCAAGATAAAGGCGGGTGAGCTTGAAGGGTTGAGCGATGCGGATGATCAATGGGCGCCGCAGATCAATCTTGGCGTCCCGGTTCTTATCCCCGAAGCCTACGTGCCTGATCTGGATGTGCGGCTTGGGCTATATCGCCGCCTGTCGGGACTTCAGACAAAGGTTGAACTGGAAGGGTTTGCTGCCGAGTTGATTGACCGGTTCGGGAAGCTGCCGAAAGAGGTGAATACGCTCTTGCTGGTCGTGCGGATCAAGGGGGAGTGCAAGAAGGCCGGGATTGCGCGTCTGGATACCGGGCCAAGGGGTGCGACGATCCAGTTTCATCGCGACAAGTTTGCCAATCCGGCTGGATTAGTGGATTTCATCAAGGATCAGAATGGCTTGGCTCGGGTGAAAGACAACAAGATCATAGTGCGTCGCGATTGGGCAAAAACCGGTGACAAGATCAAAGGCGCGTTTTCAATTGCGCGGGATCTTGCGGTTAAGGCGCGTGAAACAACGAAAAGCCGTTAGGATTCACGCGAGAATTGCGCAGTCTCTTGCGGTAGTTCGATGTTGCTGATCCGGCTTGTAAGGGCAAGTGCGATCACGGCGACGGTGAGAATGCCCAGCGCGGCAGGCAGTGGCGTTCCGTCAAACGCCAGGCTTATCGGGGCGGCGACCACGACAGACGCCACGGTCGACGTTGCCGAAATTATCGACGCAGCAAGGCCTGCGATGTGTCCCATCGGCTCCATCGCAATGGCGTTAAGGTTTCCAATGCCAAGTCCGGCCATGTAAAATACCGAAATCAGCCAGATGAAAAACGCAGCGAAGGCGAAGCCTCCGGGAAGTGTCACGACTGTCAGCGTTGCAAGGAAAACAACTGTGATCGCAATCTGGGCGACAAGCGACCATGCGACCACGCGCTGCATGCCGATGCGGACCACAATGACTGCATTCAGCAAGCTGGCGGTGGCTGAGATGCCCGCACACAATCCAAACCAAATTGGAAAACTGGCGCCGCGGTCAAATACCTGCTCGAAAATGGGCTGTGACGTCATAAGAGCGGTAAAGAGCATCGCGTAAATCAGAGTTTGTGCGGCAATCGCCAACATGACCTGGCGAGAAGATGCGATCGCCTTGGCGCCAGCCCAGATCGCCTTGAAGCGGAATGGACGGCGCGCCTCGACCGGCAATGTCTCGGGTTGTCGTACTAGAAGCCACACAATCGAGATCAGCGAAAAGACAACGAATGAGTAATAAATCATACGCCAGCCAAAGGCCCAGGAAATAGCGGCGCCAAGGGTGGGTGCAAGCACTGGAACCAGCGAGAACACGATCATCACAAAGCTAACGACCCTTGCCATCTGGCGACCCGAGAACAGATCGCGTGTGATCGCCAAAGCAACGATGCGCGGGCCAGCGGCACCGATGCCCTGAAGCGCGCGCGCAAAAAGCATGGTTTCAAGGTTTGGAGACAGCGCGCCCAGAAGCGCACCAATGATGTACAGGGCAGAACCACCGACCGCGATTGCATGGCGGCCATAGGTGTCACTGAGAGGGCCAGCAAACAAGGTGCCAAGCCCCATCCCGACGACGAAAGTGGCCAGCACAAGTTGTATTTGATTTGGAGCGTCCGGCGTGAGGTCTGCTGCAATTTCTGGCAGGACGGGAAGCATGGCATCAATCGAAAACGCCACCGTCGCCGTCAGCATCGCAAGCAAGGCGACCAGTTCGCTGCGCGAAATAGGCTGTGTCGGAGGTTGCACCATTGATTTAGGCGTCCGAGTTCAGCTGCTCGGATAGTTCATCAATAATCTGCAGCCAAAGTTCGGGTTGCTGCGCCCCCGGAACAACATGTTGATCTGCAACCACAAACGTCGGCACTCCAGTGACGCCCCGATCGCGTGCGTGGGCGTCGCGAGCGCGGATATCGTCCCGGTCGGCGTCTGACGCAAGAAGCCGTTCAGTCAGCGCTTTCTCAAGGCCAATTCCCTTGGCGATATCAATGAGCACCGCATCGTCGCCAATGTCCTTGCCGTCCTCAAAGTAGGCTTTGAACAGGCGCGAGACAGCGGCGGTCTGACGTCCTTCCAGCCCGGCCCAATGGATCAGGCGATGCGCATTGATCGTGTTCGGAGTGCGTTTGATCGCTGCAAAATCGATGTTGAGGCCTGCGGCTTTCGCGGCTTCTTCGATTTTTGCATAGACCTGGACTGCCCGATCACGCCCCCCGAATTTTGTTTCAAGGTATTCTCTGCGGTCCATGCCTTCGGGTGGCATATCTGGATTCAGTTGAAACGGGTGCCATTCGATGGCCAGTCGGTGATCCGGTCGTGCCGACAAGGCGCGGTCGAGATGAGCTTTGCCAATATAGCACCACGGACAGATAGGGTCGGAAAGGATATCAAGCTTGATCATAGGGGTCTGTCGCAGCCCAAAACGGGACGCGCAAGTGTTTTTGGTCAATCGCACGTGTTTGCGGGTTGGTCGATTGGCAATCACATCGCGGTTTTATCCAATGCAAATGCTGCTACGCGACCTCTGCCTTTGCGGTTTTTGCCCATGATGAGTCAAAGAACGCATCCAAAGCCTCGTCCGTCTCGCCATGTGTAAGGTGGTGGGTTTGTGCAAGGTATTGCACAAGAGCTTGAGTATACACGGATAATGCCGTTACGATCTGATGGTCGGCATAGGGAAAGACAAGCGTTAGCGTATTGTTCTTAGGCGCACCAGCGCCGGACGAGTATGACATGAGCCCTCCGATTGATCTGAGAGCCAAGCCTAGAACGACAAACCCTAAGGATTGCCTAATGCCCGACAGCCCGCGGTGTGCGGGCAAGTGTGCGCGTGGTTATCCAGCCAAAGAACGCGAGCAATGCCGCCATCCCGAGGCAGCCGGGCAAACCGCCAATCTGATAGCTGACCCCGGACAAAAGCGTTCCAATCAGTCGCCCGGCGGCATTGGCCATATAATAAAAGCCAACGTCCATGGTGACCCGTTCGGCGCTGGTGAAAGCAAGGATCAGATAAGAATGGAGGGCCGAGTTCAAAGCAAAAACCAGCCCAAACAAAACCAATCCAATTACGATAATGGGAAATAGACCCGGTGGTTCGAACCAGGCCGCAATGGAAAGGGATGCGGTGACCGCAACCAGAGCGGCGATCCAGCGCGCGGCAGTCGCAAGGGTTGCGTCTATGCTTTGGGTGCTTGTTTTCAGCAGTTTTGGGGCAGCTGCCTGTATGGCACCGTAGCTGATTATCCACAGCGCCATGAAGCTGCCGATCAGAAAAAACGCGGTGCGGGCGCTTTCTTCGCTGCCGTCGGACAGAACCGAATAAAAGAAGATGGGGATGCCGACAACGAACCAGGTATCGCGTGCGCCAAACAGAAACATACGCGCCAGCGACAGGCGGTTGATGTTTGGGTCGTTGGAAAACACGGCGCTGAATTTGATGCCTTTGACGCCAGCGGGAAGTCCGGGCGGCATGAACACAAATGTAGCAACCAAGATGAGACAGAGGACACTGGCCATGAAGGTGAGCGCGGCCGTGAACCCGACGACGCCAAGGAGCCCAGCACCAAGCAGGAAGCCAAGGCCTTTGACGGCATTCTTGGAGCCCGTCAGGAGCGCGACCCATCTGAACAGCGTGCCATCGCCTTTGGGCGCCAGAAGTTTCACAGCGCTCTTGGACGACATCTTGGCAAGATCTTTGGCGACGCCGGAAAGCCCCTGCACACCCATGACGAACACGACCGATGCGGCGATGGACCATCCCGGATCAAGCTGTATCAACAAGATGAGGGCGACAATCTGAAGGACGAGACCGGCATACAGCGTTGAGGTCAGGCCATAGCGCGCGGCCAGCCAGCCAGCGGACAGGTTCGTCACGATGCCCATCACTTCGTACAAAACGAACAGATAGGCGAGTTGGATGGGTGAGAAGCCCAGCGTGTGAAAGTGCAAGAGCACCAACATACGCAAAGCACCGTCCGCCAGCATAAAGGCCCAATAAGCTGCCGTTACAGCGGTGTAAGCCTTGAGGCCATTTTGGGCGGGGACGTTCACAGTCGCTCCGTCACCATACGCACGATGTCCGCAAGACGACAGGCATAGCCCCATTCATTGTCGTACCAGGCGTATATTTTTACCTGCGTTGCGTTGATGACCATGGTCGACTGCGCATCAATGATCGAAGAACGTCGATCGTTGACATAATCGGCAGAGACAAGGGGGCGGGTTTCGTAGCCGAGGATGCCGTGGAGTGGCCCATCGGCCCAAGCCTTGAAGTAAGCGTTCACTTCCTCTGCACTTGTTTCTCGTTCGACTTCGAACACACAATCCGTCAGCGAAGCGTTCAGCACCGGCACGCGGATTGCCAAGCCATTGAGGCGGCCTTTGAGTTCAGGGTAGATCAGCGTGATGGCTGTTGCAGAGCCTGTCGACGTCGGGATCAGCGAGTTAAGCGCGGATCTTGCGCGTCGGGGGTCTTTGTGGGGCCTGTCGACTATTGTTTGCGTGTTGGTCACATCGTGGATTGTCGTGATCGATCCATGTTTGATGCCGATTTCTTCGTGTATCACCTTGACGACCGGCGCGAGGCAATTGGTCGTGCAGGAGGCTGCAGTGATAGTGCGGTGCGTTGCGCCGTCATAAAGGTCGTGATTGACGCCATAGACGAGGTTCAGGGCGTCACCGTCTTTGACAGGCGCTGATACGATCACCTTTTTGACACCGGCTGCGAAATAGGGGGCAAGGGCGGCTTCGGTTTTGAAGACACCAGAGCAGTCGATCACAACATCGATTCCCATTTCGGCAAGCGGGATGTCTTGTATATCCATGGCGCTGGTAAGTCGTATGTCGCGACCGTCAATCGCGAGGTTACCGTCGCTTGCGCTGATGTCGGCGCTCCAACGTCCGTGGATGGTATCAAATTCCAGAAGCAGGGCGTGTTGATCGGCGTCACCGTAAGGGTCGTTCAGAAGAACAATTTCACCGCCTGCGCCTGTGTCGCAGAGATCGCGCAGTGCAAGCTTACCGATACGACCCAGACCATTGAGTGCGATACGTGTCATGGTTGTTCCTCCGTGCCACGAATGGTTTCGGTTTACGCACCCCCGCGCGACAGGCAAGTGAAGGTTTTGTGACACTTGCGCGAGACAGGTCCAGCCAATGTCACAACACGGGTTGGGATCGCTGCCCAGCCAAACAGAGCGCCATTTAGGGGCCGGGCCAACAGCCCGGTGCAGATGCTAGATTGCGCGGTCAACAGCGCGCGCGCCCGCAGACACGTCTTGGCCGAGGCCTTCGATGGTATTGCAGGCGCAGAGGCCCAAAAGAACTGCTGTCATCAAAACAATCTTTTTCATGTCGTTCCTCATTCTTCGTACCACCAGACGTCGGGCTGGAACCCGATCCAGTCGCCATACATCGGTAGAACATCCGGATAACGGAGCTGTTTGGCGTGGGCAAGCCGTGCAATTGGCTGATGCCAAATCGGCACCACATAGCGCCCTGAAATCAGGACACGGTCCAGTGCTTTGACGGCCGCGCGATAATCGTCCGTGGTTTTCGTCACCAGCATCTCTGCGACGATCGCATCCACGGCCGGATTGCGGATGCCAGCCCAATTGCGGCTGCCTTCGACGTCGGCGGCTTCACTGCCCCAATAGAGCAGCTGCTCGTTGCCGGGAGACAGGGATGGCACGCCACGCTCATACCACGTTATATCAAAGTCAAAGGCTTTGGTGCGCTCGGTATATTCCGCGCTGTCGATGGTCGTGACGGTTGGATTGATGCCGATACGTTGCAACGCCGAGATATAGAGATCGGCAATCTGCTGTGGCTCGGACGCGCCTGACCGGAGCAGTATGTCAAATGTGAAGGGCGCGCCCTCGGTGTTCTTCAAGACGCCATCCTGAAGCGTCCAGCCTGCGTCTTCCATGATCGACAAGGATTTGCGGATGTTTGCACGGTTGCGTTCGGTGCCGTCGCCAACCGGCAACGCGTAGCCTTCGATCGCGCCGGGCAAAAGGGTTGCTGTGTGCGGCTCAAGGAATTCGCGCACTTTCCCGGTGGCTTCTCCCGGGGCCATGGCAAATACCGAGTTTCCAAAAGGTGAGGTGATCCGGGGCTGGGCTTCGCCGTTGATCGTGGTGTTTATGAACTCGAAGTTGAAGGCGGTGATCAGGGCTTCGCGCACACGCCAGTCTTCGAATTGAGGACGGCGGGTATTGAAGACGAGGCCCTTGATGCCTGTTGGACGCTGATGGGGGATGATTGATTTCACCACGTCGCCAGACTGCATAGCCGGGAAGTCGTATTGCGTGTCCCATTTCTGCACGTTGGTTTCGCGCATCGTGTTCAGGATGCCGCCTTTGAAGGCTTCGAACATGGCGGTGCCATCAGTGAAGAACTCCATCCGGATCTGGTCCAGATTGTTTGTTCCGCGACGAAACGGAAGGTCGGCGCCCCAATAGTCAGGATTGCGTTCGAGCAGGACGAAACGTCCGGGGTCAAAATCTGTAATAACGTACGGAGCGCTTGAAATGGGGATATCGTCCAGGCCGCTTTCAGTGAAGTCTTTGCCCTCCCACTGCGCTTTTTGCAGGATCGGTCTGAGGCCCATGATGAGCGGCAGTTCATCGTCACGCACATTAAAGGTGAAACGTATTGTGCGTTCGCCAACAACTTCGGTGCTTTCCACTTTGGCCCAGGTGCCGGCGTAGCGTGGATGTCCGACCGTGCCGAGAGTCTCGAACGACCAAACAACATCTTCGATTGTGACGGGATTTCCGTCTGAAAACCGGGCGTTGGGGTTCAGGGTGAATTCGACCCACGAGCGGTCTGCGGGGACTTCGACCGATTCGGCGAGAAGCCCGTAGAGCGTGAAAGGTTCGGCGTAGCTGCGACCCAAAAGGCTCTCGTATGCCAAAAAGCGCAATTGCCAGGGTGTGCGGCCTTTTCGGATGTGTGGGTTGAGCGAATCAAAGCCACCAACTTCACCCTGAACGATTGCACCGCCTTTGGGCGCGTCCGGGTTCACATGGGGCTGAGACACAAAATCAGGTGGGAGGGCAGGGTCTCCATACATAGCTATGGCGTGTTTTGGCTCGGCTATGGCTGGCGACACGAACATTGCTGCGGCAATGCCGACAGCGGCGAAAAAGTCTATGCGCATTTTGGCGACAATCCTTCTGCTCTCTTAATCTCTTCAAATGTGGAGCCTAAGCGCGAGTTTAAACCTTTTCAAACTTTTAGCTTGGCCACCGGCAAATCGTTGCGTATAAATGACTTACTGCTCGATAGGTTTCTTGCCTGTATGAAACCTGCCTCAATAACTTAGCGCCCGCTTCGTGCGGGCGTTTTTTTTGTGC
>JARFRG010000137.1 GCA_029287375.1 Boseongicola sp.
GGTCGGCCAAGGGGATGTGCTTGGCGCGGTTGATCAGGCTGAAAGTGACGCGGGTGTCTGGGTGGTTGCGAAACACCGACTGGCACATCAGCAATTTGTAAAAGTCGTCGTCGATCAGGGATCGAACGATGGGGTCGATCTTCCACTTGTGGTTCCAGACGCGGGTGGCGATGTCGACCATGATGTCCCCTTTCGGGTCAGAACCGGGGCGGGCGGGCCGCCCCGGTTGATGCGTTACGCGGTGGCTTTGGCCAGAGCCTGATCAAGGTCTGCAATGATGTCGGCCGGGTCTTCGATCCCGATCGAGACGCGCACGACGTTGTTGTCGGCACCTGCCGCAACGCGCTGTTCGTCCGACAACTGGCGGTGTGTGGTCGAAGCCGAGTGGATGATCAACGAGCGCGCATCGCCGAGGTTGGCGACGTGGCTGAACAGTTCCACCGAGTCGATAAGTTTGACGCAGGCGTCGTAACCGCCCTTGATCGCAAAGGTGAACAAAGCGCCCGCGCCTTTAGGGCAGATGCGTTCGATGCGGTCATAGTAAGGTGAGCTTTCGAGGCCCGCGTAAGTGACTTTTTCGATCCGGGGATCGTTTTCGAGCCATTTCGAGACGATCTGCGCGTTTTCGACGTGTTTCTGCATGCGCAGCGAAAGCGTTTCGATACCCATCAGTGTATAATGCGCGCCTTGCGGGTTCATCGTCATGCCGAGGTCACGCAGGCCGACAGCGATCGAGTGGAAAGTGAATGCCATGCCGCCGAGGGCCTCATAAAAGTTGAGGCCGTGGTAGGCGGGTTCTGGCGAGGCGAGCGACGGGAACTTGCCTGAAGCTGCCCAGTCGAATTTGCCGCTGTCGACGACTGCGCCGCCGGTCACTGTGCCATTGCCGGTGAGGTATTTCGTGGTCGAGTTCACCACCAGTGTCGCGCCATGTTCGATCGGACGGCAGAGGTATGGTGTGGCGGATGTGTTGTCGACGATGAGTGGCAGGCCGACGTCGTTGGCGATGGCGGCACTCGCGTCAAGGTCGGTGATGTAGCCGCCGGGGTTCGCGATGCTTTCGCAGAAGATTGCGCGGGTGTCGTCGTCGACGGCGGCGCGTACGGCGTCGAGATCATCGAAGTCAACGAGGCGGGCGGACCAGCCGAAGCGTTTGATGGTCTGGGTCAACTGGGTGTAGCTGCCGCCATAGAGGCGCGTCGAGGCGACGATATTGCAGCCCGGCATCATCAGCGGGAAAAGCGCCATGATCTGGGCTGCGTGACCGGACGAACAGCAGATGCCTCCGACGCCGCCTTCAAGGTGAGTGATGCGTTCTGCCAGCGCCGACACTGTCGGGTTTGTCAGGCGCGAATAGATGTATCCGACTTCCTGCAGATTGAAGAGTTTGGCGGCGTGATCTGCGTCGCGGAACTGATATGCAGTCGTCTGATAGATCGGCACCTGACGTGCGCCGGTGGCTGGATCTGGATGCGCTCCAGCATGAATCTGAAGAGTATCAAAGCCTTGTTGGCGTTCAGACATTTTTTGGTCTCCCTGAAAATAGTTGGGCGGACCCTAGATTAGCGGCGCGCCAGCCGCAATGGTCGATCAGTTGCCGATCATGCGCATGACAACGACGTAATATGCGCTGTCTTTGTATTGTGCGGCGCTGACTGTCATCACGAGGCGTTCTACAATGGTTTCCCGGATCGTCAATTGCACGGAGTCCTCGATGAGATGATGGGAGAGCAACTCAACCGGCGAGCGATGCGTGCTTAGCGGAATGCCGGTCGCGGGTTCAAAGTCCTCGTCGCGGCGCACACTTGGCAGGCCAAACATCGTTTGTGCAGCGCGGTTGGCGTAGACGATTTTCTGGTCCTCGGAAACGACCAAGACCGGATCGACCATTAATTCGAGGCCTGCACGCAATTCATTTTCCGGCACGTTCAGCGCGATAAATCCGCTAATTTCGCCCGCGTCATTGGTGCGCGGAATGATGAGGCGCTGCCATGCCCGCACAAAGACGTTCTGCGGAGGCTCATGTTCTGAATAGACGGTTTCCTGGCGCGCCAGCATTGCAGCGTAAAGGCCGGTGAAAAAAGTACCGACGTGGCCGGTGAATTCCGAGGATCGGTGGCCGGTCATGTCGCGACCGTAGTTTTGTGCAATTCCGGTGCCGTAGTATGTGTAACGGAAATCAACCGCGCCGTTTACGGGCTCGATCATCATGATCCATTCTTTCAACTCGCCAAAGTGATCGAGATCTATCGGGCCATCGCTGAGCGTGCCGTCCTCGCGGGCAAGGACGCGGCAGATGGCTGCGAATTGGCGCAAGAGCGGATTGCGGATTTCGACAGCTTTAGGTGACCAGATGACGTCTGGCGCGCGTGCGCCAGCGGCATTGAACATCTGGCGGACCAGATTGGAAGGTGCGGGTGAAAAGCTTTCTGCGATCAGATCGACTACGTCGTGCTCAGAGTTCGTTTCGGCCATTTTCCTTGTCCGTTCGTTGGCGGTCTCGTCCCCCCAGGGTTCTACTTTGGCGTCTGGCCCTGCGAAATTCAAGCGTCAGCGCATCCACAGGCGGGCGCGTTTTATCCGGGCGCGGATCGATTGCTCTTTGGGGGGGAGGTCATTTCGATCAAACATTGCACGAACGCGTGTGCCGCGTCGTTGATAGATCATGCGCTTGAATGGCTCGTATGCCTTAAGGACTCGTTTGATCTTGTTGGGACTTGTGAGGTCTTCGAAAAAGGCAATCTGTTCGTCCGATGCGCGGGCATAAAACAGAGGGAGAGCGCGCCAGTGGTGTGTCATGTCGCCGTCCAGGCCAGCAAGCGTTGCGTCGGGACGGCCACCGCCGAGTTCGCTGATAACGACTGGCAGGGAGATCTGGTCGAGCCATGGGAAGAGAGACTGCGATGCAAGCGCCTCCATTGGGTCATCGCGCAGACTGGTCATGACGTCGATCATGCGGGCATGGAACGCGGCGGGGTCGCGCGCAAAGAACCATCCCGCGTTGAAATAGAGGTAGCGTTCCCAATGATCTTTGGGCTGTGCGGTGTCGAGTGTCGCTGCGAAAGGAACGTCAAAGCGATCATAGATGGCTTGCCATATCTCGCCGTAGCCGGGGCCATAGAGCGGTGGATCGGGCCATGTCGCGGTGCGGGCCATCGAGGCCGATGGTCGGTCGAAATCAAAGGCGATCTGGTCAATTGGGCCGGTGATGAGCGTGTCTGTGTCAAAGAAAACGAATGGCTCGTTCGGGGCGAGGACGGTTAGTGCTTCGATCTTGTTGCCCTGCGGATACTGCGCGCCAAAATGGTTGCTGTCGAAGGGGCGGATGTCTGCGCCCAAGGTGATCAAAAGCTGTCGTGCTTCGGGGTCGGTGATACCGGGAGTGCCACGCCACAGTGGGCCGGAGCGAGGTTCGGCCACGACCAGTTGCCCGGCGAAGTCGGGGGCGGCTTTGCGCAGGCTGGCAGCGAACAAGACGGCCTCGTATGTGAGGCGGCCTGACTGGGCCACGATGAGGAGAGTTGGAGCGGTGTCCGGCATTTCCCGGGCACCTTAGTCGCGCGAATTGGCAGTGAAAAGAGGGGCTAGTCTTTCGCGTAGCCGATACCCTGAAGCGCCACCTTGATTTCATCAAGAATGGTAGGGTCGTCGATTGTTGCAGGCATTTTGAAGTCCTGAGCATCGGCGATTTTCACCATTGTGCCACGCAGGATTTTTCCCGACCGGGTTTTCGGCAGGCGCGGGACAACGCAGGCAAGTTTGAATGCAGCCACGGGGCCGATATTGTCGCGCACACGCTTGATACAATCGGCAACGATTTCCGCATCCGTCCGTGTTGTGCCGGAATTGGTACAAAGGAAGCCGACGGGGAGTTGACCTTTCAATTCGTCCGTCACCCCGATCACCGCGCATTCTGCAACGTCAGGGTGTCCGGCGAGGACTTCTTCCATGCCGCCGGTCGACAGACGGTGGCCCGCGACGTTGATCACGTCATCGGTGCGCGCCATGATGTAAAGATAGCCGTCGGCGTCGATGTAGCCTGCGTCTCCGGTTTCATAGTAGCCGGGGAAGTGGTTGAGATAGCTTTTGTGGAAGCGGTCGGCGGCGTTCCACAAGGTTGGAAGTGTGCCGGGGGGCAGCGGGAGTTTGACGACAATCGCGCCGAGATCGCCCGGTGGCAGAGGATGGCCGGCCTCGTCAAGAATTTGGACATCCCAGCCGGGCATGGCGACCGAAGGAGATCCGATTTTTACGGGCAAGTGTTCGATTCCAATCGGGTTGGCGGCAATCGCGTATCCGGTTTCGGTCTGCCACCAGTGGTCGATCACTGGCACATTCAAGGTCTTTTCGGCCCACTCGATCGTGTCGGGGTCGGCGCGTTCACCTGCAAGGAACAGGGTTCGCAGAGACGAGATGTCATAGTCGGCGACCATCTCGCCCTTTGGGTCCATGCGTTTGATGGCACGAAAGGCTGTCGGGGCGGTGAAGAGGACTTTTACGTTGTGATCCTGAATGACACGCCAGAACGTGCCTGCGTCGGGGGTGCCGACGGGTTTGCCTTCGAACACGACAGTGGTGTTTCCGTGGATCAGCGGCGCGTAGCAAATGTAGCTGTGGCCGACGACCCAGCCGACATCCGAGGCCGCCCAATAGACGTCGCCTGGATCAACATTGTAGATGTTTTTCATCGTCCAGTTCAGTGCCACGAGATGCCCGGCCGTGGGGCGCACGACGCCTTTTGGCTGGCCTGTGGTGCCGGACGTATACAGGATATAAGCCGGATGGTCGCCCGAAACGGGCACGCAATAGGCAGGTGCGACGCCGTTTTGAATCTCGTTCCAGTCAAAGTCGCGGCCTTCGGTCAGGGTGCCGACGGCTTGTTCGCGCTGAAAGACAATGGTGAAGTCGGGCTTGAAGTCAGCCATGTCGAGAGCGGCATCAAGGAGTGGTTTGTATTCAACAATGCGGCCCGGCTCGATCCCGCAGGAGGTGGCGATGATGGCTTTGGGCTTTGCGTCATCAATGCGCACGGCAAGTTCATGGGCGGCAAAACCACCGAACACGACTGAGTGAATTGCGCCGATCCGTGCACAGGCGAGCATGGCGACAAGTGCTTCGGGGACCATCGACATATAAATGATGACGCGGTCGCCTTTGGTGACGCCTTTGGCGGCGAGAGCGCCGGCGAGCGAAGCGGTTTGTGCCTGAAGGTCAGCGAAGGTTGTGGTGGTTTGGGTGTCGGTGACGGGGCTGTCATAGATGATCGCTGCCCGGTCGCCGTGGCCTGCCTCGACGTGGCGGTCGACGGCGTTCCAGCACGTGTTGACTTCGGCGTCAGTGAACCATTCGAACAAGGGGGCCTTGTCGGGGTTCAAAGCGCGGGTCGGAGGCGTTACCCAATCGATGGCTTTCGCCGCATCCATCCAGAATGTTTCGGGGTCTGCCTGTGCAGCCGTATAGACGTCGCGATAGCCCATGATGTCCCTCCTCTTTGCGTTCCTATGGGATAGGGCTGTTGGGGGGCGTCGGGCAAGGGTTGGTGCCACGGGCGCGGCAGATTACCGCAAAATATTTGCAGAGTTTGCTATCGTTGGTTGCATAATTTTGCAAAGCCGCCATTTGGCCCTTTGACAAGAGCGGTGTGCGGTGGAGATTGCAAAGTTGCAAAGTTGGCGCGGGCTTTGTCGCAGCCCGCGCCGGGAATCACTTAGCTGTAAAGCGACACAGGCGTGCCGGCGAGTGCGGACATGTTCAAAAGTCCTCGGGCCGTGATCGATGGGGTGACGATATGTGCGAGGTTGCCCATGCCCATCAGGATCGGGCCGACTTCCAAGCCGCCTGCTTTCATCTTGAGGATGTTGCGCACACCGGAGGCGGCGTCGGTGTTGGCAAAGATCAACACATTGGCCGGGCCTTTAAATCGTGCGTTTGGCATGATCCGCTCGCGCAGTTCGGGGTCAAGTGCTGCATCGGCGTGCATCTCGCCTTCATATTCGAAATTGCGGGGTTCGCTGTCGAGTATATCGACGGCTCCGCGCATCCGGCGACCGGTTTCGCAATCGAGATTTCCGAACTGGCTGTGCGAACAAAGGGCAATTTTCGGCGCCAGTCCAAAGCGGCGGACGTGGCGCGCGGCTGCAATGACGGCTTCGGAAATCTGGTGCGGGGAGGGTTCGGGATGGACTTGGGTGTCTGCGACGAACAGTGGCCCATCTTCAAGTATCATCAAGCTGAGCGCACCAATGGGGTGCAGCCCGTCCGTCGCGAGGATTTGGGTTACGTAGTTCAGGTGCCAGAGGTATTGCCCGAAAGTCCCGCAGATCAAGCTGTCGGCTTCGCCCCGATGCACCATGACGGCACCGATGGCGGTTGTGTTGGTACGCATAACGGCACGGGCAAGATCCGGGGTCACGCCGTGGCGATCCATCAGGCCGTGATAAGTCTGCCAGTAATCGCGGTAGCGCGGGTCATTTTCGGGGTTCACAACCTCGAAATCGGTGCCTGCATGGATCGCGAGGCCCGCGCGTTCGATCCGGTTTTCGATGACATCGGGACGGCCGATGAGGATCGGCTTGTCGGTCATCGTTTCCAGCATCGCGTTGGCCGCGCGCAGGACGCGCTCGTCTTCGCCTTCGGCAAACACAATGCGGCGCTGGGCAGTGGCGGCTGCGTCAAAGACAGGGCGCATAATGAATGCAGATTTGAACACGGAACCGTCGAGTTTGGCCTTATAGGCCTGCATGTCTTCAACGGGCCGTTCAGCGACGCCGGTTTCCATTGCGGCCCCGGCCACAGCGCTTGCCACGACGCCCATCAATCGCGGATCGAAGGGTTTCGGTATAAGATAGTCCGCCCCGAAAGTGAGCTGTTCGCCTTGGTAGGCGGCGGCGGCTTCGGCACTTGTCGTGGCGCGGGCGAGGGCCGCGATGCCTTCGACGCAAGCGATTTTCATCTCGTCATTAATGGTCGAGGCACCGACATCAAGCGCGCCCCGGAAGATGAATGGAAAACACAGTACATTGTTGACCTGGTTCGGGAAATCTGACCGCCCCGTTGCGATTATCGCGTCGGGCGCGACTTCACGGGCGAGATCCGGCATGATCTCGGGCGTGGGGTTCGCCAGTGCGAAGATGATCGGGCGGGAGGCCATTTTCTTGACCATCTCGGGCTTTAGGACACCGGGGCCGGAGAGGCCGAGAAAGAGATCCGCGTCTTTGATCACATCGTCAAGCGAGCGAGGGCCGCCGGGTTGAGCATAGTTTGCTTTTTGTGGCGTCATGTCTTTCTCGCGGCCCTCGTGGACGAGGCCCTCGATGTCGACAAGAAAGACGTTTTCGCGTTTTACGCCAAGTTTCAGCAGCATGTTCAGACAAGCAATGCCTGCAGCGCCGCCGCCGGTTGAGACGATCTTGATGTCTTCAAATGCTTTGCCAGCGACCCGCAGGGCGTTCGTCGCCGCTGCGCCGACGACGATCGCGGTGCCATGTTGGTCGTCGTGGAAAACGGGGATATTCATGCGCTCGTTGCAGAGCTTTTCGACGATAAAGCAGTCGGGCGCTTTGATGTCTTCGAGGTTGATCGCACCGAATGTGGGCTCAAGGGCGCAAACAATATCGGCAAGCTTTTCGGGATCGCTTTCGTTCAGTTCGATGTCAAAACAATCGATGTTGGCGAATTTCTTGAACAGAACTGCTTTGCCTTCCATCACCGGTTTTGACGCAAGACCGCCGATGTTGCCAAGGCCAAGCACGGCCGAGCCATTGGTGACGACGGCGACAAGGTTTCCGCGCGAAGTGTAGTCGCGGGCTGTTTTTGGGTCGGCTTTGATTTCAAGGCAGGCCTCGGCGACGCCGGGCGAATAGGCGAGCGACAGATCCCGGCCATTGGCGAGCGGTTTGGTGGCGCGGATTTCCAGCTTACCCGGCTTGGGATTCGCGTGATAATACAGTGCGGCCTGGCGTAGCGCCTCCTGCTTTGGATCGCTGTTCATACCGTCCCTCCCAAATGTTGTTTAACGCTAAACAATCTTGTTGCCCGCTGGTATCGCCTGCTTTCGGCCTCGTCAACTTGCCATGGCTTGCGTCGTGGGGTCTTGAGCGGCACTGTGCGGCACAAACGACCCGGAGGGCAAGAATGACTGACATCCGCGCCGAAGTGCGTCTGCCGACACGCGAACTTCGCGAAGATATCCCGTTTTTTACGAAAGTGTTAAAGATGCGAATGGACACGATTTATCCGGCGGATGATCCGAGCGTTGCGGTGTTTTCAGGCCATGGATTGCGGGTGCGGATTGATACAGAGGCGACCGAAGCGCCGGGAACGCTGCGAATATTGACGGATGATCCTGATGGCTTTGCTGAGGGGGCTCGAAAGCTCACGGCCCCAAACGGCACGAGGATTGAAATTGATGATTTGAATCCACCGTTTGTCTTGCCCGAAACAGAACACGCCTTTGTTGTTCGCCGGCTTGCCGATCAAGCGCCTTGGGTGATTGGTCGAGCGGGCATGCAGTACCGCGATCTTATTCCGACGCGCCTTGGTGGATCGATCATCGCGAGCCATATTCGCATCCCGGACGGCGGGCCTGAGCCTGACATGGTGCACTATCACACGGTCGGGTGTCAGCTGATCTTTTGCTATCGGGGTTGGGTCGATCTTGTGTACGAGGACCAGGGCGCGCCGTTTCGTCTTTATGCCGGAAACTGCGTGATACAGCCGCCGGAAATTCGCCACCGGGTGCTATACGCCAGCGATAATATCGAGGTTATCGAAATCGGTGTGCCGGCCGAACACGTGACGACCATTGATCATGAAATGGAGTTGCCGAACGGTACGGTGAACCCGGAGCGTCAGTTTCAAGGACAGCGGTTTGTGCATCATGAGGCGCGCGATGCAGTGTGGTCGCCGTTCCGGCTTTCTGGATTTCAGAGCCGCGATACGACCATTGGTGCGCACACAAACGGCGTTGCAGGCGTGCATGTGGTGCGCCGGGGTGACGGCGAACCCGCGTGGACACAGCACGACGGCGACATTTTGTTCACCTTTGTGATGGAAGGTCAGATGACGTTGGAAGGCGAGGGCAAAGAGCCGTTCCGCTTGTCGCCGGGCGATGCCTTTGTGATCCCTCCTGGGATGGCCACGCGGTACAGCGATCCGTCGCAGGATATCGAGCTTTTGGAGGTCGCGCTTCCGGGGGCTTTCAAGTCGATTTCACGATGAGCGCCCTTGCGCTTGCCCGTCCCTCGGTTCACTTTTGTGAAAAGCCGCAAGGATATGCCCAAGATGAGCCTGATCGACGATGCCGCGCGCGTGCGAGAGAATGCCTATGCACCCTATTCGAAATTCAAAGTCGGAGCGGCGGTGAAAACAGCGTCGGGCGCAGTGTTCGTCGGCTGCAATGTTGAAAACGTCGCCTACCCCGAAGGCACCTGCGCCGAGGCGGGCGCGATTGCTGCAATGATCGCCGCCGGGGAGACTTCGATCGTTGAAGTGGCGGTAATTGCTGAAAGCCCGTCGCCGGTGCCGCCCTGCGGCGGATGCCGTCAAAAGCTGTCGGAATTTGCGCAGCCCGGCGCGCGGATCACCATGACGACGACAGCGGGCGCGCAACAGGAAATGGCCGTGGCAGAGTTGCTGCCGGGGGCCTTTGACGCGTCCCATATGGATCAGGTGTAAGACATGGACGCACGTCGCATCATTACGAAATTGCGCGACCGCGCAGAGCCGACGCAGGCGGAACTCAGTTGGTTTGCGCGCGGGTTGGCGTCGGGGGCGGTAACGGACGCTCAAGCCGGGGCTTTTGCAATGGCGGCTTGTTTGAATGGGTTGTCCGAGGATGCGCGCGTGGCGTTGACGCTCGCGATGCGCGACTCGGGGGATGTCTTGGCCTGGGATCTGCCGGGTGCGGTGATCGACAAGCACTCGACTGGTGGGATTGGCGACTGCACGTCGTTGCTTTTGGCCCCGATGCTTGCGGCTGTGGGGACTTATGTGCCGATGATATCGGGCCGTGGGCTTGGACACACAGGCGGTACTTTGGACAAGCTGGAAGCCATTCCGGGCGTTGTGACGGACGTGGATGAGGCAAGGTTTCGACGCATCACCAAGGATGTTGGGTGTGCAATTGTCTCGGCGGCTTCGGATATGGCACCTGCGGACAAACGGCTTTACGCGGTGCGAGATGTCACCGGAACTGTGGAAAGCGTCGATCTGATTACGGCGTCGATCTTGTCGAAGAAACTGGCGGCGGGCCTGGGGGCGCTGATCCTGGACGTCAAGACCGGATCGGGCGCATTCATGGTGGCGTTGGAGGACTCGCGCGCCCTGGCACAGTCGCTGGTCAAGACTGCGAACGGCGCTGGCTGCAAAACGGCGGCTTTGATCACGGCAATGGATCAGCCTTTGGCCCCGGCGGCGGGAAATGCGTTGGAAGTTGCCGTGGTGATGGACGCATTGACGGCCCCGAAGAACGCGCGGTTGGTCGAGGTGACGTTGGCGCTTGGGGCGGAATTGCTGGTTTTGGCCGGGGTCGAGAGTGACGCTGAAACGGCGGCCGGAAAACTGAGCAAGACGTTGACCAGCGGCAAGGCTGCCGAGATTTTCGATCAGATGATTGCGGAATTGGGCGGACCTAAGGGGTTCAGCGAAGATTGGCAGCGTCGTTTGCCAGAGGCCAATGTCATCCGTGACATCGCCGCGCCCGAGGCGGGTGTCGTGACCGCTTTGGACGGTCGCGGGATCGGGATGGGCGTTGTTCATATGGGGGGCGGTCGTCTGAAGGGCGGCGAGCGGATTGATCCGTCGGTTGGGTATTCAGAGATCGTTGCGCTGGGCGCAGAGGTCGCAAAAGGTCAGCCTTTGGCGCGACTTCACGCGGCCAGCGAACGTGCGGCACAAGCGGCTGAAAAAGCATTTCTTGGAGCAGTAACAGTGGGTGACGCCGCGTCTCCCTCGCCCTTGATCGTAGAGAAGGTGGGCTGATGGGACGCGCGTTTATCATTGTACTTGATAGTGTCGGGATTGGCGGCGCGCCCGATGCGGATCGATTTTTCAACGGTGATATTCCTGATAGCGGGGCAAATACACTCGCGCATATCTCTGCGGCCTGTGCGGCAGGAGAGGCAGAAGTTGGCCGCAGTGGGCCGTTACATTTGCCGAATCTCGGGCGTCTTGGGCTGAAGGCGGCGGTCGATCTTGCGTCAGGTGACGACGCCTTAGGGCTGCCCGACGCGGTGGACGGCCTTTGGGGGGCGGCGACGGAAGTGTCACGCGGTAAGGACACACCTTCCGGGCATTGGGAGTTGGCAGGGGTGCCGGTGCCGTGGGACTGGCACTATTTTCACGATACAGAAGAGTCTTTCCCGGACGATGTGGTGGCAGAGGCGGCGCGGCTTGCGGGTACGGATGGTATTCTGGGCAATTGTCATGCGTCAGGGACCGAGATTATTTCGCGCCTTGGCGACGCGCATATCAGGACCGGCAAGCCGATTTGCTATACCTCGGCGGATAGCGTTTTTCAGATCGCCGCGCACGAAGAGCATTTCGGTCTCGAGCGGCTTTTGGAACTGTGCCGCGGGCTTGCGCCGATGCTGCATGCAATGAAAGTCGGGCGCGTAATTGCGCGGCCATTTGTTGGAGAGTCCGGCGCATTTGAACGCACCGGGAACCGCAAGGATTTTGCCATCGCACCTCCTTCGCCGACATTGTGTGACTGGGTTCAGGGGGCGGGTCGTGAAGTGTATGCTGTTGGGAAGATTGGCGATATCTTCTCGATGCGCGGCATTGACGAGGTCCGAAAGGGCGACGACGCGGCGTTGATGGAGCATCTTATCGACGTTATGGCCGAGGCAGGAGACGGTAGTTTCACATTTGCCAATTTCGTAGAGTTCGACAGTCTGTACGGCCATCGACGTGACGTTTCCGGGTATGCGCGCGCTTTGGAGTGGTTTGACACGCAGGTTGCGCGTATCGAGGCCGCGATGAAGCCGGGTGATTTAATCTTGTTCACTGCCGACCACGGCAACGACCCGACATGGACCGGGACGGACCACACCCGCGAGCGTGTGCCTGTGCTGGGTATGGGCGTTGGCGCACGGCCAATTGGTCATGTGGCGTTTGTTGATATTGCCGCCACAGTCGCGGCCCATCTTGAGGTACCTGCACAAGGGCCCGGAAGGAGTTTCTTGTGACAGTTTCTCAGATGCCAAAAGTTGAATTGCATCTTCATCACGAAGGCGCGGCGCCGCCTGAGTTCATTCGTATGCTGGCGGCAGAAAAGAAGGTCGACATCTCGGGCATCTTCGATGAACGCGGTGGTTATAAATACAAGGATTTCTGGGATTTTCTGAAGGTCTATGAGGTCGCAACAAGTGTGCTTCAAACGCCGGAGGACTTTGCGCGATTGACCGCCGCGGTGCTGGAAGAAAGTGCTGCGGCTGGCGTGATTTATTCCGAGACGTTTTTGTCGCCGGATTTCTGCGGTGGCCGCGATATCGGAGCGTGGCGCGAGTACCTTGCCGCAATCCGCGAGGCGGCTGATGCGGCAGAGGCGGCGCACGGTATTGTGCTGCGAGGTATTGTGACCTGTATCCGGCATTTCGGACTCGAAATGGCCAGAGAGACGGCGCTTTGCGCGGCGGATACCGCAGGTGACTGGATTGTGGGCTTTGGACTTGCGGGCGATGAGAGGGCGGGTCTGCCAAAAGATTTTGCCTGGAGCTTTGATTGCGCACGCGAGGCCGGGCTACGTTTGACTGCGCATTCGGGCGAATGGGGCGGCGCGGAAAGTGTGCGGGCGGCCTTGGATGATCTGGGCGTCGAGCGGATTGGACATGGAGTTCAGGCGATTGATGACTTGGCGCTTGTGGACCGGATCGCCGAGGACGGGATTGTCCTTGAAGTTTGTCCGGGTTCGAATGTGGTGCTTGGCGTGTATCCCGACTGGCGATCCCATCCGATCCATCAATTGCGCGAACGCGGTGTGAAGGTCACAGTGTCAACCGATGATCCGCCGTTTTTCCATACGACAATGGTAAATGAATACAACCGCCTGTCAGAAGCGTTTGATTGGGACGAGGGCGTGTTCAACGAGATTGCGCACACCAGCCTGGGCGCCGCATTTTGCAATGACGTCACCAAAGCAACCCTGAAAAAACGACTGGAAACCACATGAGCCAGCATCTGACTGTCGTCGACCACCCGCTTGTTCAGCACAAGTTGTCCTTGATGCGAGACAAAGAGACGTCGACGGCCGTGTTCAGGCAACTATTGCGGGAAATCAGTCATTTGCTGGCCTATGAGGTGACGCGCGGCCTGCCGATGACAACGCGCAAAGTCGAGACTCCCTTACAGGTGATGGATGCCCCGGTGCTGGACGGGCGCAAGCTGGCATTGGTGTCAATCTTGCGGGCGGGCAATGGGCTGTTGGACGGGATGTTGGATCTGATCCCTTCGGCGCGGGTCGGCTTTGTCGGATTGTACCGGGACGAGGAAACGCTGCGACCTGTGCAGTATTACTGCAAATTGCCCGGCGATTTGTCCGAGCGTCTGGTGATTGCGGTTGATCCGATGCTGGCGACGGGCAACTCATCTGTCGCGGCAATTGATCTGATCAAGGAAAAAGGCGCGACAAATATTCGGTTCCTGTGCCTTTTGGCGGCCCCTGAGGGCGTCGCGCGAATGAAAGAGGCGCACCCCGATGTGCCTGTGGTGACGGCGTCCTTGGATGAAAAGCTGAACGAGCTTGGCTATATCGTGCCGGGACTTGGGGATGCGGGCGACCGGATGTTTGGCACGAAATAGACGGATAGGCTCTTTACAGGTAGTGGGGGGCAGGTCATCTTTGGCCACAATATATAGAGTTGGAGGCGGATCATGCGCGCATATATCGGTGGCATCTGTGTTTTGGCGGTATCGGCCTCTGTTGCGGTGGCCGCATCCGGGACGCCGGTTGAATTGCCGCCCGAAGGGTATACCGGGCGGGCATTTGTTGACAGTCAGGGCTGCGCATTCACGCGTGCGCGGGTGAACGAGGCGGTGGTCTGGGTGGCGCGTTTGGATGCTACACGCGCGCCGATTTGCGACGAAGTGCCGACATTTTCCGGGTCAAGCGAGCGCATGTTCGTGACGTCTCCGGTGTCGGTGAGCGTGGCGCCTGCGCCTGTCGCGACCAAACGGGCCAAGCCGCTTCAGGGTTCCGCCCCGGCTGGGTTTCGCCGAGCATGGGACGATGGTCGATTGAACCCGAACCGTGGGCCGCGCACTGCGGAAGGCGACGCGGCGATGGCGAAAGTGTGGACCAATACCGTACCAATGGTGCGGCGCTAGTCCCTAAGTCTCACAAATTTGCTGAAGTGCGATCCATTCACCGTCTGTCAAAAGGGGCGCGGATGGGATCGTGGCACTTGCCGCTGTCAGCGCAGCGGCGGTGGTATCGGGCAGGTCCACGGCGGCCACGAAGGGATCGGGTTTGATTTCGGCGCGCGTGAATTGCACGACAAGGTCCGTGTCCGGTAACGGCGCTGGTGGCGCGATGATCAGCGTCTCGGCGTGATGGCGCAGTGTTTCGTCAAGCAGATTGCCGGTGGTCAAAAGCCGGAAGGCGGCGGCTGGACCCGCGTCGCCCAAAAGCCTTTCGAACGGATCCATGCGCACGCGCCGCAAGTTCTCGGCGAGAAGAAAGCCGGCTAGTACGTCCACACTTTCGTAGTCTTCGACAAGTTTGTGGCTGACCAGAAGCGTTCCGCCCGGCAAATGCTGTGTGGTTTCCAGTGCCGAGGGCAGAACTGCGACTGTGACGGGTTCGGCACCGAACAAACGGCGGGTAAGGCGATCAAGTGCGGCGCGTCCGCCCGGATCCTGACACTGCGCGCCGGTCAGGCGTTCAATGTCTGCGGCAAGGCGGTTGCCAATATCGGCGCGGGTGGCTTGGGGGATAATATTCGAGGCATATCGCGACAATGCGCCCGGAAGCCACAAAACGCCAATGGCAAGGCAAGCGACGGCAATTCCGCCGTAGATCATCGCGCGCAAACGGCCGGGGTGACGACCCTGGCGACGCACAGCGCGCAGGACTTCTTCGACGGCGTCAATCATCGCGGTGTCGGCAATTTCAAGGGTTTCGACGGCGTCGTCTCCGGGGGCGTAGACGGCGGGCCTTGTGCCTGAATTCCGGCGGCGTATCGCGGGCAGGGACCAGTGGGTGAGAGCGACTTCGTTCAGATCGGTGAGCGTCAGCGTCGCATCCCCAATGGAGACAATGACATCGCGGCGTTGTGCATCCGCGTCGGCGCGCCAAACACCCTCGGCTTCCAGCCGTTGATATTTTGCAAGCACCGTCACCCGCGAAGCCGCCCCATTCTTGTTGCTTGTTGAGGTGACGTTAGCCCATCGGGACTGACGGAACAATCACGCCGAAGCGGTCCTTTGACGCCGCGTTCCCCCGTGACAGAGACGTGGTGATCGGCCAGTGTCCTGCGTGACATTGACGAGGCTTTTCATGACTGATTACCCACATCTTTTTCGCCCGCTTGACCTTGGTCATGTGACTTTGCCCAACCGCGTCTTGATGGGCTCTATGCACACTGGATTGGAAGAGATCGGCGACTTTGACCGAGTGGCGGCGTTTTACGGCGCGCGGGCGCGGGGAGGTGTCGGGCTGATCGTGACGGGGGGGATGTCTCCCAACCGGGAGGGGGGCGTGTTTGCGGGGGCTGCGGGTCTGTTCAAGCCCGAGGATATTGCAAACCACGTGCGCGTGACGGACCGGGTGCATGACGAAGGCGGGCGAATCGCAATGCAGATCCTGCATGCGGGGCGCTATGCCTACAGCCCGGAATGCGTCGCGCCATCGCCGGTGAAGTCGCCGATATCGCCGTTTGCGCCGCGTGAACTGGACGAGGCGGGCATTGAGAAGCAGATCGCTGATATCGTGACCGCGGCCGAGCGCGCGCGCGAAGCGGGGTATGATGGTGTCGAGATTATGGGCTCTGAGGGCTATTTCCTGAACCAGTTTCTGGTAACCCACACAAACCGTCGCGAGGATCGATGGGGTGGTAGCTATGAGAACCGGATGCGATTACCGGTCGACGTGGTGCGCCGGGTGCGCGCCGCGGTGGGCGAAGATTTCATTGTGATCTATCGGCTATCGATGATTGATCTGGTGCCGAACGGATCGACTTGGGACGAGGTTGTCACTTTGGCCAAGGCGATTGAAGGTGCCGGGGCGTCTATCCTGAATACCGGTATTGGCTGGCACGAGGCGCGGATTCCAACGATTGCAACGTCCGTGCCGCGTCGGGCGTTTACCTGGGTCACGAAAAAGCTGATGGGGGAGGTCACGATACCGGTGATCACCTCGAACCGGATCAACACGCCTGAGGTTGCGGAAAGCGTGCTTGCCGATGGCTGCGCGGATATGGTGTCGATGGCGCGTCCGTTTTTGGCGGATCCGGATTTTGTGGTAAAGGCCAAGGCCGGGCGTTCAGCGACGATTGCGCCCTGTATTGCCTGCAATCAGGCCTGTCTTGATCATACCTTTGAGATGAAAATTGCGTCCTGTTTGGTGAACCCGCAGGCGGCGCATGAGACAGAGCTTCAGTATACACCTACCGACGCGCCGAAACGGATCGCGGTTGTGGGGGCGGGGCCTGCCGGTTTGTCGGCCTCGATTGTCGCCGCTGAGCGCGGGCATGATGTGGTGCTGTTTGAGCGCGCTGACGAGATCGGTGGACAGTTGAACATGGCCAAGATGATCCCCGGAAAGGAAGAATTTCACGGTCTGGTCGATTGGTATCGCACGATGCTGGGTGAGCATGACGTGACTGTGCGGCTTGGGGCGGATGCTGATGCAGACGTCTTGGCGGATTTTGATCACGTGATCGTTGCGACAGGTGTTGTGCCGCGCAACCCGGGAATTGCGGCGGCTGAGGGTGCGCAAGTTGTCAGCTACATTGATATTCTGACCGGGCATGTGACGGCTGGTGCGCGCGTGGCGATTGTTGGCGCAGGCGGTATCGGTTTTGACGTGGCCGAGTTCCTGACACATCAGGGTGAGAGTCCGACGGAGAACCTTGATCTGTGGACAGAAGAGTGGGGTGTGTCGGACCCGGAGGTGGATCGGGGAGGGCTTGCGCCGGAAGGGGCGTCACCGGGAGCATCGCCGCGTGAGGTGTCATTGCTACAGCGCAAGGCTGAGCGTCCGGGCAAGGGGCTCGGCAAAACGACGGGATGGATTCATCGCGCGAGTCTCATGATGAAGGGCGTCAAAATGATGGGGGGCGTAGAGTGTCGCCACATCGATCACGATGGTTTGCGCGTGACGACGGCGGACGGAGACATGTTGATCGCCTGCGATACGGTGGTTCTATGTGCGGGTCAGGTGCCGGAACGGCAGCTTGAAAGCGATTTGGTCGGAAGTCGTGTCGTGGTTCACGTGATTGGCGGTGCGGACGTTGCAGCGGAATTGGACGCAAAAAGGGCAATTGATCAGGGTGCGCGGCTGGCGGCAACGCTTTAGGGGGTTAAGTAATTGAATAGTATGGATAAAGCATCCATTTGGAAATTTTCAATGTGTTTCCCATCCTAAAACGATCCCGACAAAACCGGGAAATTGTCGGGTACTTTCCGCATTCTTGCCTGATTTCACCATCACAGAGGGTCTTGCCGGGGGGCACAAAGAACAAAGGTAAGGCTCCTAATGGACCGACTGACCGAAATGGAAGCGTTTGCGACCGTCGTTGATCAAGGCGGGTTCACTGACGCTGCCAAGAAGATGGGAATCTCGAAATCAGCCGTGTCAAAACACGTCTCGTCTCTGGAAGCCCGGCTTGGTGCGCGCCTTTTGAACCGCACAACGCGTCGGGTTTCCCCGACGGAGATTGGCCTAGCCTACTATGACCGCGCACGCCGCGTCCTAAACGATGCCGGCGAGGCCGACGCCCTCGTCACCTCTATGCAATCTGCACCGTCGGGGCTGTTGCGGATTTCTGTGGCAACTGATTTTGGTGTGAACCATCTGTCGCCGGTGCTGGGAGATTTCCTTCAGGAGTTCTCGGACATCACAGTGAATATGGTGCTGAACAACCGCTATGTGGAACTGATCTCGGAAGGGTTTGACCTTGCGATCCGCATTGGTGAGCTGGAAGACAGCACGTTGCGCGCCCGCAAGCTTTGCGAAACAAATCGCCGGATGATTGCATCCCCGGATTATTTTGCAAAATACGGTCGTCCGCAGAAAATCGATGATTTGAACGAACACAAGCTCTTGCATTATTCGAACAACTCCAGCGGCAATGTCTGGAAGCTGACAGCACCGTCTGGTGAAAAGCGCCAGGTTCGGACTGCGGGTTGGCTGACGGTCAACGACGGGCAGTCGCTTTTGAATGCCGCCATCGCCGGACTTGGCATCGCCTATCTGCCGTCCTTTCTTTATGCGGACGCGATGCAGCAGGGTCTGGTCGAAGAAGCGATCCCCGAGCTTCCAATAGAGACACAAGGCATCTTTGCGGTTTATCCGCCAGGCCGTTTCACGCAGCCGAAGGTCCGCGCATTCATCGATTTCCTTGTTCACTCCTTTGCCGAAAAAGGTCCGGACAGCTGGTAGGAATCTCGCTTTCGTAACGAGTGATTCCCTCTGTAAAGACTGAATTCGGGCACCCTTGCGGTGCCCGTTTTTCGTCGCGGGTTCACCCTTTAGGTCAAGAGCCGTCTGAAAGCAGGATCACTTCGACGCGTCGGTTGGCGGCGCGTCCGGTTTCGGTCAGATTGGACGCGACCGGGGCGAGGTAACCCGCGCCGTCTGCCTGCATTTGCTGCGCATCTACGCCATAGACATCACGAAGTTGAGCCAGAACGCTTTCAGCGCGCTGGCGGGACAATGCGGTGTTGCTGGCAAGACTGCCGACGGCGTCTGTGTGGCCGACGATAGCAACTATGACGGTCGGATTGGACTGCAGCCACGTCGCGAGCTTTGCGAGGCTGTCGTAAGAACTGGCGCTGAGTTCGGCTTCGCCCGAGCCAAAATCGAGATCGTTTAGGACGGCATGACCGCTTTGCTCGAGCGTTGAGGCGAGATCAGAGGATGCCACGGTTAGCGCAGACGCAAGACCGATTGCGGTTTCCTGCGGCGTCATGTCAACGGGGAACACTTCGGTGATGTGGACGTAGCCAGCCTGGGCTGTGCGCGACGCGACAATCGAGACGGCGTTTGGCATATCCGGTGCGGGGTTTGGGTGTTGTGCGAGGAGATACCTGAAATCGCCCAGATCGACGTGCATGTCCGGCTCTCCCAGAAGGTCAAGCTGGAAACGGAAGTCAAATCCACCGCAGACCTGTGCCACGCAGGTGAAGATTTCCTCGTATCCCGCCGCCGCGAGCGTGTCGCGCAAGGGCTGCAAGAGCTGCAGTGTTGTTTGTCCGCCAACCCCGATGCGCAAGGCGCGTCGCCGGATTGCGCCTTCGATCTCGGGCGGAGCGATTTCGGCGGACCAGGCGGAAATCGGTAGTCTGACGGAGGCGGCTGCAGAGACTTCGGCACGCGTCTCGACGCCGCGCGGCACCGACAAATCCAATGCAAGCAATGGGCTTGTGGTTGCGAGAAGGGCAAAAAAGGCCTGTCGGATCATGGTTTTACCATAGGTGCGCGACGGTAATGATACCGCCCAACTTCGGACATTCCAAGCGCGCGATACAAAGCATTGGCAGGCGCGTTGGCGCGTGTGACCATAAGGGACAGCCAGTCGGCCCCTTGCGTGCGTGACCAGGTTGCAGCCGCACTCATTAATTCGCGCCCGATGCCGTTGCGCCGATGAGAAGGCGAGACTTCGAGGGCGTGCAGCATTGCGATGTCTTGGTGGAGTGCAACGAATGTGACGCCGGTTGGTTCTGTGGGCGTTCCGGTGTGCAGGGCGATCTTGGCACCTTGGACGCGCTCCATAACCGCAATCCGATCGGGGCCGATGCCGCCTTTTGCCCAAAGGACGCGCGCTGCGTCCGAAGGTGGCCAGACTGGCATGACGCTGCGGGTTGGTTGAAGAGCAGTGCTGGATGTGAGTGGTGAGAGGTAGATCGCGACGGGGTCGACAACGTCGTAGTTGCGTGCCGCCAGCCAGTTCTCAAGTGCATCGTCGCCCGGACGCAGCATAAACAACGGATGCTGTCCGAGATCGCGCATCCCTGCCTCTGCCTTTACGATATCGGCGTCGGTCACGGTTTCTGCAGCGGTTGCGGAAGACACGCGTTGCCCGCCGCCCGACCCCTTGCGCAGTACCCAGGGTTTCTGGCGAATGAAGCGGGCTGCGGGCCAGGTGGCGTCCAGAGTTTGAAACAGGTCGGCTTGTCCCGGTGGCTTCATCTGACGGCATCGCTGAACGCTTGGATGAGGGCCTGTGTCGCATCGCTTACCGCTTGGGAATCAGCGCCGCGCACAACGATGTTTGCGCCATAAACGCCATTTTTAATATAGGGATAGGAGCCAAAGCTCACGTTGCTGTGGGCGGCGACAAGATCAGCCAGCGGGCCTGCAATGTCGCCTTCTCCCCGTTCGATCCGGGTTGAGGTCGAGATCAGGGGAGCGCCACCCGTCAGCGTCGGTAAAACAGACGCGACCATCGCCTGAAAGACTGATGGCACTCCGGCCATTACATAGACGTTTTCAAGTTGAAAGCCGGGCGCGATGGAGACCGGATTATCGATCAGGCGCGCCCCGTCTGGGATGCGCGCCATGCGAAGTCGTGCGGCGTTTAGCTCCATCGATTGGCGGTCGTAATGCGCCTGCAAAAGCGCGCGGGCATCAGCACGTATGTCGATTGGAGTGTCGAAGGCGGCAGCGATACACTCTGCCGTGATGTCGTCGTGCGTCGGGCCAATTCCGCCTGAGGTGAACACATGGGCGTAGGTCTTGGCGAGAGCTTGTACCGCCGCAATGATCGCGTCGGCCTCGTCAGAGACCACGCGGACTTCTTTCAGGTCGATTCCCACCTCGGATAATTTTCCCGCCAGATGATGCATGTTGGCATCCCGCGTGCGTCCCGACAGAATTTCGTCGCCGATGACAAGCATTGCCGCCGTTGGATTTGCCATGAGCCCGGTCCTTGTTCGCCGCGTTTCGTCGGTATAGGCCTCGGGGCGTGCGCTTTCCAACCCCTCTTATCCCAGCGCGATTGATCCGCCGCTATAAACGCTTTCTGGCCGATGTCGTGCCAGAGGGCAGCGATGAGGTAGTCGTCGCCCATTGCCCCAATCCCGGTGCTATGCTGGGGCTTGCGGATGAGGGGATGCGGGTTTGGCTGGAGCCGAATGACGACCCGAAGAAAAAGTTGAAATACGGGTGGCGTTTGGTTGAGTTGCCGGGGGGCCATTTGGCCGGGATTGACACGGGCGTGCCAAATCGGGTGATCGGGGAGGCGTTGCGCGCGGGTGCCATCCCCGAGCTTGCGGGTTGGCCTGAGGTGCGGCCCGAAGTGCGTTACGCCACCAAGAGCCGCGTTGATTTCCTGTTGAGTGGTCCGGATCGACCGGATGTCTACGTTGAGGTCAAGAACGCGCATTTACGCCGCAGCAGTGATCTTGCTGAGTTTCCTGATTGCGTGACAGCGCGGGGGGCGCGTCATCTTGATGATCTGGCCGAGATGGTGGCTTTGGGGCATCGCGCGGTGATGCTTTATCTGGTGCAGCGCACGGATTGCGCACGGTTCGATTTGGCACGCGACCTTGATCCGGCGTATGGCGTGGCGTTTGACCGCGCCCGTGCTGCGGGGGTCGAGGCGATATGCTATGGCACCCAGATCAGCCGCGAAGGGGTGACGCTTGGGGCGCCGCTGCCGGTGGTGATCTAGATCTTGGGAGCGGGGTGTGGCGATTTTGTTGTGAACGGCTTATATGAAGCTGAAACGACACGAGGTTTTGAGTTTTGGACGAACGCAGACAGGGCCGTATGACCAAGGACGGCATTCGCATCTATGACCGCGAAGACTTTGCAGGAATGCACGGGGCTGGCGCTTTGGCGGCACAAATTCTGGACGACATCGCTGATATGGTGGTGCCGGGCGCCACCACAGGCGAGATCGATGCGGCGATCACCAAGATGGTCGAAGACGCTGGTGCGACGTCGGCGACGATCGGCTACAAAGGCTATCAACACGCCAGTTGCATCAGCGTGAACCACGTCGTGTGTCACGGAATACCAGGCGATAAGCGTCTGAAAGAAGGCGATATTCTTAATGTAGATGTGACGGTGATTGTCGACGGATGGTTTGGCGACACCAGTCGGATGTACGCCGCCGGCGCGCCGTCGCGTAAGGCCGAACGGCTTATTCAGGTGACGCACGACGCCCTGTTCAAAGGGATCGAGGCGGTCAAGCCGGGGAATACGTTCGGCGACATCGGGTATGCAATTCAGGCCTATGTCGAGGCCCATCGGATGTCTGTCGTCCGCGATTTTTGCGGCCACGGTCTTGGGCGCGTTTTTCATGCTCCCCCGAACGTCTTGCACTATGGGCGGCGCGGAACCGGTGCGGTGCTTGAGCCGGGCATGATCTTTACGATAGAGCCGATGGTGAATCTGGGGCGGCCGGAAACCAAGGTTTTGGCAGACGACTGGACCGCGGTGACGCGCGACAAATCGTTGTCGGCGCAGTTCGAGCACTCAGTCGGTGTCACGGACGACGGTGTTGAGATTTTCACATTGTCGCCGGGGGGGCGCTTTCATCCGACGCGGGTCTGAATGAGCGTGAGATTGCCGCCGAAATAGAGGCGCAATATCCCGGCTTTTGGCCGTCTGTCGGAGTGCTGCCGCAAGTCGCAGTGCTTTGTCACTTTTTGACTGTGCGTGCTTCGCTGCCCTTGTGGGATGACAGGTCTTCGGGTTTTGCCCGCGTTTACGCTATTGCGCGTTGCCTGTGACCGTCAGTCCCAGCATGCGCCAAACCTGCATGACGCCGCGGTAGTAAGAGATGCGGTTGGCGGGGTATCCGGCGTCGATCATGTTGCGAATTGCCGTCGGCGATTGGCCGCACCAGATGCCGTTGCAGAAAAGAGCCACGCTTTTTGCCTCGGAGCAGTCCCAGCCATCGAAATCCGGCTCGCACCCCAACTGGCCCAGGTTATCGAGGATGTATGTGTAGGGGATGTTGATTGCTCCGGGAATTGTGCCGCCTTCGAACCAGTCAGGGGTTCGACTGTCCAATACGAGGGCGTCCGGGTCTTGTAGCATTGCAATCAGCTCAAGCTCACCGATGGTACTGACCCCTTCGGCGGGTGAGTTAGGCTGGATGCAGAAGTTCGGGCATGGGCGTGATGTCCGCGCCCATTCACCGTCGATTTCGTTCTCCTGGTCCTGAATTCGGCTGATTTCAACAGGTCCGTTGTCTGTCTCTACGATGACCGATGGCATATCTTTGGTGATCCTCACGTCGGCGTCTGCCGTGGTGGCAAGCGCTGCAAATGTGAGTGCGAATGTAAGAGTTAGTGCTTTCATGGTGTTTTCCTTGCTTCGTCTTTGCTGGATCAGCCTCATACTTGGTACACATAGGTGCCAGGTGCTGATTGGAGTGGCGCGATCCCTTTTGCCGCTGCGCCAGTGGCGGGAGGGGATGAGACGCCGCTGCTTTTTGCCTTCAGCCAATCCGCCCATGCGGGCCACCAAGACCCGGGCTGAACCGGGTTCTTTTTGACCCAGGCATCGGGGCCGATATAGCGAGCACCGGCCTGACGATGGGAACAGCGGAAGTGACCGCGTTTCGCCGACGGTTCGTTTACGATGCCGCCGTTGTGACCGCCGCTGGTCAGGACAAAGGTCAGGTCGCAGTCAGTGAACAACTGCGTCTTGTAGACTGAGCGCCACGGCGCGATGTGGTCGGTTTCGGTGCCGACAGCAAAAATCGGGGTGGCCACATCTTTCATCGCGATGACGCGCCCATCAACCGCAAAGCGACCGGCGGTGAGGCGGTTCTCCAGAAACAGGCTTCGCAGGTATTCTGAGTGCATTCGAGCGGGCATGCGCGTGGTGTCACCCACCCAGACGCCCATGTCAGATGGGAGGTCTTCCTTGCCGAGAAAATAACGACGCACGGCGCGGCTATAAATGAGATCTTCTGCTCGGATCACGGAAAAGGCACGCGCCATTTGTGGTCGATCAAGGTATCCTTTGTCCCACATTATGTCTTCAAGAAAGGCGATCTGGCTTTCGTCCAGAAACATGAGCAGTTCGCCCGCTTCCAAAAAGTCTATCTGCGCCGCCATGAGCGTGATCGAGGCAAGGGGGGTATCATTGTCGCGCGCCATCGTGGCCGCCGCAATCGCCAGCATTGTGCCACCAAGGCAATAGCCAACCGCATGGACCTGTCTGTCTGGAACGATAGCGTAGACGGCATCAAGGGCCGCCATAACGCCGTTCTTGCGGTAATCTTCGAGCGATAAGTCGGCCTGATCAGAGTTGGGATTGCACCATGAGATCATGAAGACAGTGTATCCCTGTTCCACAAGGTAGCGGACCATGGAGTTGTGCGGACTTAAATCGAGGACGTAGTATTTCATAATCCAGGCGGGAACGATTAGGATCGGTTCGGCCTGAACCTTGTCGGTTTGAGGTGCATATTGGATCAGCTCGAACAGATCGTTGCGAAACACAACATCGCCCGGCGTACAGGCCAAATCCTTTCCGACCTCAAAGCCTTTGGGCGCAGGGTCATGTAACTGGGCAATCGTGTTCATGTAATCATGAACAAACTTGGCGGACCCCTCGGCAAGATTTGCGCCTTTGCAGGCCAGAGTTCGTTCGATGATTTCGGGGTTGAGCGCCGGGAAATTCGACGGCGACATCAAATCAAGTGTCTGGCGTGCCATAAAACGGGTGCGATCGGCATCTTCGGGCCGCAAGCCGCGCAAATGGTCGGTCGCGGAATCCCACCAATCCTGCACCGCCAGAAATCCCTGGCTCCAGGCATTGAAGGGTGCTTTCCCCCAACCGGGATGCCTGAAGCGGTGGTCATAAGGTTTCGGGCTGAAAGCGGGCGGCACATCCGTATTTGGGCTGATGGCTTGCTTTACCAACTTCGCCAGATTTGCCTGTGCGTGTTCTGCCAGTTCAAGCTGACGGCCCGGTGAGCGGGCGATGTGTAGGGCCCAGTCGCTCCATGCTTCGGTGAAGGCGTGTGGTGAGACACCGCCGGACATCATGGCAACCATGGCGCGCGAGGCCCGGTCCAAATTCTCGTGTGGATGGCGCTGTCCGGTCTGCTCGCCGGAAGCGATCACAGCGGGCAATTGAGTCTGGTCTGGAGGCGTCTGTTTTGTCTTGGTTGGCTTGGCGGTCTTGGTCATTTCGAGTTTTCCGGCTCACTCTTGTTGGTGTTTTTAGGGAGATACTTTGCAAACGGCGCGACGGTGTTGTCGGGCGCGAGGCAGCTTTTTATGGCTTCGAGGTCCAGTGTTTCTTCTGTTTCCAGCTTGGCCACCAGACGGTCGACGGCGTCGCGATGGGTCTTGATCAAGTCGAGCGATTCTTTTTCTGCGGCATGAAGCAGGTCCATGACCGCCTGATCGATCCGCGCGGCGGTCTCATCGGCAAAGCTGCGAGGCTGTGCAATCTGCTGGCCAAGGAAGGGGTGCTCGACGCTTTGACGAAGGTCGATGGGGCCAAGTTCCGGGTCCATGCCCCAGCGCGAGATCATCGCGCGGGCAAGTTCGGTGGCGCGACGGATATCGTCATCAGCGCCGGAACTGACAGAGCCGAGGAGAACCTGTTCAGCAGCCCGCCCGGCCAGCAGTGTGCTGAGTTGGCCACGCAGATGCGCCTCGGGAAGCGTGTGGCGCTCGTTCGTCGGAAGCATCTGCGTGCTGCCAAGGCTTTGCCCGCGCGGAATGATCGTTACCTTGTAGAGTGGATCCGCGTTGGGGGTGTAAAAAGCCACCGCGGTATGCCCGGACTCGTGTACGGCAAGGCGATGTTTTTCCTCGGGCTGGATGGCCAGGGTGCGCACAGTCCCCATCATCACCTTGTCACGCGCTTCGTCCAGATCAGCCATGGTGATTTTGCTGGCTGAGTGGCGTGCGGCTGTGATTGCCCCCTCGTTGAGCAGGTTTTTAAGGTCAGCCCCTGAGAACCCTGGCGTGCCAGACGCGACCTGATCCAGATCAACATCAGCGTCAAGCGAGAGGTGCCGCGCATGAACGTCTAGGATCGCGCGCCGCGCGGTCTTGTCAGGCAAGGAAAGCGTCACGTGGCGGTCAAACCGGCCGGGACGCAACAAGGCTGGATCCAGGACATCAGGTCTGTTGGTCGCCGCAAGAACCACGACGGCCTCGCGGTCGCTGAAGCCATCCATTTCGGCCAGGATTTGGTTCAGCGTCTGCTCACGCTCGTCATGGCCACCACCGACACCGGTGCCACGCGTCCGGCCGATGCTGTCGAGTTCGTCTATGAAGATCAGGGCAGGTGCTTGCTTTCGTGCCTCCTCAAACATCCGACGAACCCGGCCCGCTCCGACGCCGACGAATACTTCGATGAATTCCGAACCGGACGTCGAAAAGAACGGCACTCCGGCTTCACCGGCCAAGGCACGGGCCAGCAACGTCTTTCCGGTTCCGGGCGGCCCCATAAGGAGCACGCCGTGCGGCACGGTTGCCCCGACCTTTTGAAAGCGATCCGGGTCGCGCAGAAACTCGACAAGTTCGGACACCTCTCGTTTGGCCTGATCCTGACCCGCGACGTCGGCAAATGTGGTTTTGGTTATGCGCTGTGCGGGTTTGGATGCGCGCCCGTCCATCAATTTGCCCAGGCCGCCCGGCATGCCAGCGCCGCCAAGGCCGCCGACCATCCGGCGACTGATCCAGAAATAGAAAGCCAGAAGCAAAAGCCAGGGCAGGAAAGAGAGAAGAATAGAGGGCGTGGGCGGCTCTTTTGCAGTGACTACGACGCTGTGTTCTTCGAGCAGGGGAAGCAGGGTTGGATCAGTTTGGTTGGGAAGGATGGCGCGCACCGTTCCCGTTTCGGTTGCCCAAGAGTACAACAGGCGGCCAATGATGACGTTTTCTTCTAGAAAGGCTTCCTGAATTTCTCCGGCGCGTATCATCGCTTTGATTTAGCTGTAGTAAACGGTCTCAACGGTCGATGGAGCGACAATGAGGGGGGAGATAATATAGGCAATAATCAGAGCGGCGAAGGCCAGTTTCCAGAGCTGGAAATTCCCGGAACCTGGCGGCGGTGTATCGGGAGGTGTAGCGTGATTTTCCATTCAGATCATCCCAACAGCCGTCTTGGCGGGACTGAACAGCCACGCCCGCGCAACGGAAGATATTCTGCACAGGATAAATCTGGCTGTGTTGATACAGATCAGGTTGCGCGCATTTATGTGCGTGGTTGTTGGTCCCGCGCGGTGTGCCCCTTGCTTCGATACATCACCGAAAATCGCCAATGATATAACGCATGTGAGGTCTGCGACCCGGTCCTTGATCGTGGGAGCTTTGCATCGGACACACCAGAGGTGACCGAAGGGGAAACGCCGCTTATGGCTCGTTTCTAATGAAGTGGCTGTGGCTTGGTCGATCTGTTTTTAGCGAACCGTTTTCATCAAAGTCACTGTCTGCGTTGAATTGCATCGTTGGGCGGTTGTCGAAGTCCATCATGAGGTCTTGTTGCGCCTCCAAGGTGCTGGTGAGGCGTTTCTGAAGGGCCATTTGTCTGGCTCCCCGGTGGTATCCATGAACGCCATGTACGATTTCGGGAACTGCGACCGAGAACCCAAGATAGCGCAGGGCGTAGGCTGTGGGCCAAAGCAACATTTGAATATCACCCTCTTTGCCGTTGAAAGCGCTCTCCCTTTCGTCTGATCCAGTGGTTACGCAGAACAGGGCTTTCTTTGTGCGAAAGTGGCCAGTGTCGAAGCGATGTTCTACCGTATGAAGTTCACCGTGTGCCAGGACACGGTCAAACCAGCCTTTGAGAATTGCCGGCGGTGCAAACCACCAAATTGGAAAGTGAAAGACCACGCGGTCCGCGCGACGTAGCTTGTCAATTTCCAATCTGACGTCCGCGGGCAAAAGCTGCAGATCGACGGCCTCTTCTTGTGCTTTGAGGGCATCGAAACAGGTGTCAGATTGCCAGTGACGATAATGGCGAGCGCGTTCGACGGGGTCGAAATCCATGGCAACGAGATCAGAAAATAAAACTGTATCGCCCATGGCTTCGCAGGCGTGTCTGGTCGCGTCTGCCCACGCACCGTTGAAGGAGCGCGGATCAGGATGTGCCAGAA
>JARFRG010000159.1 GCA_029287375.1 Boseongicola sp.
ATTGGATCGTGCTGCGGGACGTTCAAGCCCACAATCGCGTGGCCTGCTTCGTGATAGGCTGTCAGCTTTTTCTCGTCTTCGGTCATGACCATGGACCGACGTTCAGCCCCCATCATAACCTTGTCTTTGGCGCTTTCGAAATCTTCCATCGTAACAAAACGTCGTCCCACGCGCGCCGCCGTCAAAGCAGATTCATTCACAAGGTTTGCAAGGTCCGCACCAGAAAAACCAGGCGTACCTCGGGCGATAATGCGCAAGTCCACATCAGGCCCAAGCGGAACTTTGCGTGCATGCACGCCAAGAATCTTCTCGCGACCCTTAATATCAGGGTTCGGGACTTGTACCTGCCGGTCGAAACGACCGGGGCGCAAAAGTGCCGGATCAAGAACATCTGGTCGGTTCGTGGCCGCAACAATTATGATGCCTTCGTTGGCTTCAAAACCGTCCATCTCGACCAGCAACTGGTTCAATGTCTGCTCTCGCTCGTCGTTGCCCCCGCCATAGCCAACACCGCGCGAGCGACCAACTGCATCAATTTCGTCGATAAAGACGATGCAAGGCGCATTCTTTTTGGCTTGCTCGAACATGTCGCGCACACGCGAAGCACCTACGCCCACGAACATCTCGACAAAATCGGAACCAGAAATGGTAAAGAAAGGAACACCGGCTTCGCCCGCGATAGCGCGTGCAAGAAGTGTCTTACCTGTACCCGGCGGCCCCACCAAAAGCGCACCTTTTGGAATCTTGCCACCGAGGCGCGAGAATTTCTGAGGAGTTCGAAGAAATTCGACGATTTCCTCCAGTTCTTCTTTTGCTTCGTCGATGCCGGCAACATCGTCAAATGTGACGCGTCCATGCTTTTCAGTCAAAAGCTTGGCGCGTGATTTGCCAAAGCCCATCGCGCCGCCTTTGCCGCCACCTTGCATCCGGTTCATAAAGTAAATCCAGACACCGATCAGCAAAAGGAACGGCAGGAAAGTCATGAGAATAGTGACAAAGCCCGATTGCTCCTGCGGTTCGGCCCTGAAGGTCACTTGGTTGGTGACCAAAAGATCTGTCGCCCCGGCACCTTCCGGCTGTATCGTCACGTAATCACGACCATCCGAGCTGCGGAATACAATCCGCTCCCCGTCAATGGTTGCGTTCGAGACGTCGCCGCCTTCGACACGTTCAACGAAATCAGAGTAACTAACCGTGGATGAGGTCGTATTCGTCTGTCCACCTGAGATCAGGTTAAAGAGCGCCAGAATCAGCAGGAAAAGAACCAGCCAAAAGGCGATGCTACGGGCGTTGTTCAAAGGACGCTCCTTTGGGATTTTCTTGGGGCAGAAACGGCCACCCCTCCGACTGGGTTATTAAATAGCCACCAATCGCAGATCTTCAACGTGATAAGATGAATTCAGCAAAACTTCCGCGGCCTATCGCCGAGGCTCTCCAACCATTGCTAAGCCCCGCCACGGGGGCCGCAACCAAGACTTCACCGCACCAAATTGACGGAGAAGCCAGCAAAGACTGGCGTGGCAACCCCGTTTCACGCCAAGCAGGGCAGTCTTTCACAGCGTCGCCCAGCGCGCGAACCTGCAACTCTGCGTCATGTGGTCCCTCCAAGGTCCACCGACCATCCCAAACCGTATCCGTCGACGATACTGTATCCTTTACGGCATTGTATTCACGAGTGATTCGCAATTTTTGATCCATGCGCCGCTCGGTTTTGATACGAGAAATCAGACAACCACCAACAGTGTGTCGGTCCGAATTGATCAATCCGACATCGATACCGATTATTGCCGAACGCCTCGGAGGATACTCGGCACCCGAAACCCATCTCAGCGCACCAATCAGGATGCGTCGCCCGACTTCAGTCGGCACCGGGTTTCTTGGCGTCAGAAATTGCTCGGGTAAAATCAGATCGCCGCGATCGGTTGTCACAATTTCGTTCTCTGCGACCTCTCTCCACGCATAATGATCCAAAGCAGACCGCGCCGAGTCCGCGTTTGACGCAACTGTGAAAAGTGTCTCGCTATCAATTCCGATGTCTGCGAGGCAGGCTGCTGCTCGCCGAGCACGCACCCGTTCAAAGCTGTCATCTTCGTTTGACGGATCGCAGCACCACTCGATGCCGTGACTGCGTAAGTAATCCTGCAATTCTGACCGACCGATGCCGAACAGAAACGGTCGTGTCCATTTGATCCCGTTACGCTCGAAATGGCGCTGCATCCCGGACAGACCATCAACGCCTGACTGCCGCGCAAGGCGCATCAGCACTGTCTCAGCCTGATCATCTTTCGTGTGACCAAGCGCGATAACATCAACGCCCTTACGTACGGCCCACTTGGCAATCAACTCATAGCGCGCTTTTCGCGCCTGACCTTGCAGGTTGCCCGCACCGTCCCAAGACCACTCAATAATAGAATGAGAAATGCCCCGTACGGCACAAAACGAAGAAACATATGCGGCCTCGTCCTTGGCTTCTGCCCGCAGCCCATGATCAACCGTGACCGCAAACACCTCAAAGCCCTTGGCCTCACCGTGCCACGCCATCAAATCCAGCAATGCCATAGAGTCACTGCCGCCAGAAACAGCCACGCCCAGCCGCTTGGGCCGGGCGCTCATAAAACTCCATTCGCAAGCATGTCTTAGCCAGTCGGTGCGGGCTTCGTCACTCGCGAAATCTTCTCCACTCACACGCAGCCCATGGACGCGCGCGCCGCTTGCGCCTCAATTGAAGCCTCGCTTTCCGGGTACCGAAGAGTCACTTCCCCAAGCGTTATGCATGCCTCGGAAGTCTGTCCCAAACCATCAAGCGCAACCCCAAGTTTCAGAAGTGCCGTGGGTGATGTCGCGCCGTTTGGGGTTCCGGAATAGCTCTCCAAAAAAGCCCGCGCCGCAGACGATGTTAGGCCGAGGCTTTGCAGAGCTTCACCACGCATCAAGTGTGCAAGCCCGGTTAGCGGGCCACCTTGATAGGTGTCCGTGAACCGCTGGAGTTGATCCGCTGCCGCCTCAAAACTCCCGGACTCGAATGCCGCTTTCGCCCGGTCAAAATCCTCCCGTTCGGCAACGGCCAATTCAACACCACCTGTAGCTGTGTCAAGCGGCTGCGTGGTTTCTGGGGTAGCAGGCGCTGGCAAAACACCGCCGCCAAGCGTCGGAGTTTCCCCAAGATTTGCGATATCACAGCCGCTTTCCAACTCGCAAAGCCGGAACTCAAGATCGCCAATGCGGTTTGTCCCGTCCGACACAACCCGATCAACACGGTTCGTCAGAGCTTCGTTTGCGGCGGTCAAACGCTGCAACGCGGCTTCCATACCATCAACCCGATCCAAGACGTTTGTCCCAGAAAGGTTGGAATTGACCCCTCCGGTTGTGGAAAGCTCACGGCGCAATTTTTGAATTTCGACAAACAAAACAGAAAGCTCCTGACGGATATCCGCCAAGGTCTGCGTCCGATCCTGCGCCACAGCCGGAATGGCGGCGCAAAACATCGCAACAATCAATAACCAACGCATTTGCAACTCTCCGAGCCTCAGACGCCAGCGCCGGCAGTGATCACTGTCACCGAACGACGGTTTTGACTGTAGCAGCTTTCATCCGAGCAAATCTCAAGCGGACGCTCTTTACCGTAGGAGATCGTTTGCAAGCGACCGGGGGCAACACCGCGCGAAATCAGATAGTTTTGCACTGCACTTGCCCGACGCGCGCCCAAAGCGAGGTTGTAATCCCGCGTCCCTTGCTCATCGGCATGGCCTTCAATCAGCGCGCGGTAGTCGCCATTTTGCATCAACCATACCGCTTGTTGATCAAGAACAGCCTGTGCTTCTGGACCAACTGTTGCCTGATCAACGGCAAACAGAACTCTGTCACCGATCGTCTCGGCGAAATAGGTTGGCGAAGTTGGGTCACCAGCGCTGCCGACAAGGCCACCGTTGGCGCCAAAGCCGCCCGCTGCTCCGCTGCCCGGACCGAAGCGATCGGCGTTTGTGCAAGCGCCCAGCGCTACAAGCGCGGTCGCCGCAATTGAAATCTTGAAGAAATTCATGAGAACACCTGTTTGGATTATTGTTTTACTGCTTGGATCCAAATTACCACGCTCTGAAACAGATTGAAACGGGTCACGGAAGAAGCGGCGACCATGCCGGGTCGGACGCGGCCGTTGGCATCGGCAGGCGTTTGAGGTTCCGTCCGGAAATATCGACAGAGAAAAGTGCGGGCTCGCCGTTGGCCCCTGCGCTTTCACGAGTAAACATCAGCACCCGACCATTAGGCGCCCAAGTCGGACCTTCGTCGAGAAAGGACGCAGTAAGCAATCGTTCCTGCGACCCATCCACGCGCATTACGCCAATATGAAACCGTCCGGCGTTTTGCTTTGTAAATGCAATGAAATCGCCACGCGGAGACCAAACCGGAGTGCCATAGCGTCCCTGACCAAAACTGATCCTCGTCGCTTCGCCACCGTCAGCGGGCATGACATAAAGCTGCTGGTTGCCTGAACGATCGCTCTCGAAAACGATGCGTGTACCGTCTGGCGAAAACGACGGCGCGGTTTCGATTGACGGTGCCGTTGTGAGGCGCGCCCTTTGCCCACTGGCAAGATCCAGCCGATAGATATCAGTATTGCCGCCCTCAGATCGTGAATAGAGCACTGTCTGTCCGTTTGGCGCATAGCGCGGCGCGAAGGTCATTGCAGCGGCATCAACTTGCAAAGGGCGTTTGCTCGCTGATCCGACCGATAGCTCGTAGATTTGCGGAAATCCAGATTCGTAGCTGGTGAACAACACCCGATCACCAGTTGGCGAAAATCGAGGCGCCAAGACAATCGACGATGCGTCAGTGAGGTACTGAATGTTTGCACCATCATAGTCCATAACCGCCAAGCGTTTCAGGCGCGCGTTTTTCGGTCCCGTTTCCTCGACATATACGACACGACTGTCGAAGTATCCGTCTTCCCCGGTGATCCGCGCATAGACCTGATCCGCCACTTTGTGTGCAACTCTGCGCCAACTGTCAGTTCCGCCTGCAAATTGCAGCCCATCGCCAAGCGGCGAGCCTGTGAAAATGTCAAAGAGTCGAAACTTCACAACCAGTCGGTTGTCGCTGGTCAGAGTGACGGCACCCGTAACTAGAGCTTCGACATTGATTGCTTTCCAGTCGGCGTAAGGGACCGAACCATCGAAATCATCGATCTGGCTTATGTAGGCATCTTTGGGGACGTCCCGAAACAAGCCGGTTCCAACCAAATCTGACGCCACGACGGCTGTAATCTGGCGAGCGAAATCGATTGCTGCGGCGTTGTCCGCAATGAACGGCGAAACCGCGATTGGGACAGGTTCGATGACCCCTTGGGTAATTTCGATCCTCAAAGGCCCGGAGCGATCCTGTGCAACCACAGATGTCGTCAATGCGATCCATAAGCCTAAAAACAGCAAACTCAAAAGCCTCATCGGAATTGCATCCCTTCGGGGTTGAACGTCATTTCGATATTGCTCCATTGACTGTATTTTTCCACAGGCAATGGAAATCCACGCGCGCCACAGCGGAGAATCGCTCGTCTCGCCGCATCATATGCCGCACGCTGTGTCGCGGCGTCACCACCTACAGCGCCAACTTGTCTGACATCGCCTACGGGTTTTCCGCTTTGGTCCAAGGAAAAACTCACCGTCACCTTTACACCCGCCGACCGCGCTCCGGGATCGACAACCCAACATGAACTGACCGCGAACGTGAACGCCTCGATTTCGCCACCTGTCAAAGGCGGACCGGTCTGCGCATCTGGTGCAGGCGTCGCGTTGGCCTCCGCCACGGCGTCAGCAATGGCGTCATTCGTTGCAGTCTCGGCTGGCTGTTCAGCGGGCGCCTCTGCCTGTCGTACCGGCCGAGCCGGACGCGTGCGCGGACGCATCGAACTGGCGGGTGCCAACTCAGGCGTTTCCTCGGCTTCGGTCACAATCCGGTCGCTGGCCTCTGGCGGCGCGGCGGGTTGTTCTTCCTCGACGACTTCCTCCGGCGGCGCCTCAGGGTCGGGTGCAACCTCGTCCACACGTTCGGGTGCCGCTTCCGCCAAGGGCGGCGGCGCAATCGACGGTGTGGGGGCCACGCGCGGCGCTGGTTGCGGGGTACCATCTGCAATTGGTGACGACCCGTCAATATCCGTCGGCGGCGTCGCAATGACCGGTGCATTGTCCTCGACAACCGCATCCGGGATCGGTTGTGGGATCGTCAATTCCGGCAGATCCGGCGTTTCGGGTTCATCTACTGCCTCGGGGGTCGTCACCTCTGGCGCACTGTCTTCGCTCGGTGCCTCGGGGGCTTCATCCTCGACAGGCGGGGCCACCTCAGATGTCTCGGTCGCGACGTCCGGGGCCGTTGTCGGTGGCAACAACGCCGCATACTCGGCTTCGGACAAGACGGTCACTTCGCTCACGGTAACCTCCGGGATGCGATCGCCCACAAGAAGGCCTCCGAACAGGATGAACACAATGAGCGCGAAATGTCCTGCCCCGGAGATATACCAGCCAATGCGCAACGCAGCCTCAACCGCCCTGACCGTTCAGGCGGGGACCGCCATCATCAGTCACAAGTCCAATATTGGTTATTCCAGCAGCGTTCATCGCGCCCATCACAGTCGCAACACGCCCGTAGGCGACAGCACTGTCCGCCCTTAAGAAGACCCTGTCTGATGTCCGTTCCGTCAAGATCGCTTGCAATCGCCCGATGATGTCGCCGTCCGTAACTTCAGTCGTTTGGATCAAGGTAATCCCATCTGCAGTCAGCGTAATTGTAAGTGGTTGCTCTTGTTCTGTTGGCAAAGATTGAGCAGCAGTTCTCGGCAGTTCGACCGGCACACCAACCACCTGCAAGGGTGCCGCGACCATAAAAATGATCAATAGCACCAACATGACGTCCACAAATGGTGTCACATTGATTTCGGCCATCGGCCGCGTCCGCGAACGCCGCCCGCGCCGTCTGGAACCACCGCCTTTTTCAACAACACCCGTGCCCATTTCAGTGCGCGTCCATTTGCCTGCTCAAGATCGTCGCAAACTCGTCGGCGAATGCCTCGTATCCACCGATAATTTTGTCGGCGTCCGTGGAAAGCTTATTGTAGAAAATCACGGCGGGAATTGCTGCTGCCAATCCAAGTCCCGTTGCCAGAAGCGCTTCGGCAATGCCAGGCGCGACAACCGCTAGGCTGGTTGACTGGCTTTGGCCGATCTCAATGAACGCAACCATGATGCCCCAGACAGTGCCGAAAAGCCCCACGAAAGGAGCCGTGGAACCGACCGTTGCCAAGACAGGCAAGCCGACTTGAAGGGCGTCCGTTTCTTTCTGGATTGCGACATCCATCGAGCGATCAATGCGCACTTGCGCGCCGCCGATCATGCCACCACTCTCGCGGTGAGATCGTCGCCACTCGGTCATTCCAGCCACAAAAATTCTTTCGGAACGCCCGGACGGCGACGGCCCTATTTGATCAAACAATTGATCTAAAGGGTCACCCGACCAAAACGCCTCCTCAAACACGGCGGCTTCCGCGCGTGCTTTACGATAGTCCTTTGAGCGTGCGTAGATAATGGCCCAAGCCCAGATCGACGCAGAGATTAGCGCGACCATCACCAACTTGACCGTAAACGACGCCCGTGCAAACAGCGCCCACATCGAAAATTCCGCGTGCTGCGCAAGCGCGATGGCTTCCTGCTCCATTACTCTGCTCTCTCTGCCGACCCTTATTATTCACTAGTTGGGCCATTTTGTTTGGGTATGATTATCGCAAGACCACAACAATTGCCAACAAGAAGCCGTGAACGCCACGGCAACGGGGCGCCTTTTACCGTGAGATTTGGCGTATTTCCGCCGGAAGCCTCACCGGGCGGCCGTTTTGTGACAATGCCACAAGCGTCACCACAGCTTCAAATAGCACCTCGCCCGCGCGCTCGACACTTTGGCGCAATAGAATACGTGCCACCGTCAGGCTTTCAACGGTCGTGACAACTTCCAGCATATCATCGAACTTTGCAGGCTTAATGAAATCTGCTTCGACCCGGCGGACGGCTATCACAATCCCGCTCTTAGACTTCATGTTTGTCTGGTCGATTCCATGAGACCGCACGAACTCACTTCGCCCCCGTTCAATGAATTTCAAGTAATTGGCATAGTAAACGATGCCGGCAAGATCGGTGTCCTCATAGTAGACACGCAAAGAAAATCGATGGCTCATGGGAAAACGATGCGCCACGAAGGGAGGCACGTCCAGCCCCAACCGCTCTGCCATTACTCCCAAGTTCACACGGCGGAGGCGCCGCGGCGAGACGCCTCTATCTATGATGACAATTCTCGTGCGACGCGCGCGGCAAGCCTAAGCGCATGGCTTGAATCCTTGGCGGCCTTGGGCATAACCGGGTCGTATCCAGCGCGGATCACTGCTGCGATATCCGGGCGTAAAACGACATTTTCTCCGACACGCCCAAGCGGTCCTTGGTCTTTGAATGCTTGATCTGACCATGACAAGATGGTTTGCGCTGCTTGCGCCAGCGCAACATCTTCTGCAGGCACCTGGGCCATATCTTCGTCCATGCGCACAAACACAAATGCGGCCTTGATCGCACCAGAGCGGTCAAAGTGGAACAACCGATATTGGTTTGCCTCAACGGCTTTCAGCCTTGCGATCAACCGACCGAAATCCGGGATCAATTGATCCAGGTCGGGTGCTTCAATCAATTCGTCCCATTCGCGAAAGAAGAACGTCATCAGGTTGGCGCCAAGTTCCGGGTCCGTCTCTGACATCTGATGGCCCGCCAGGACCACAATTGCTTCTGTGGCACTTTTAACCACTGACAAAGTCGCGTCGTCCACACCAAAGACAATGGGTGCTATGGGTCGCCCCCAACGCGCGAACAAATAAGTACCGTCTGATCGCGTGAACAACTT
>JARFRG010000195.1 GCA_029287375.1 Boseongicola sp.
CTGCACCATTCTGGACGGCGCGCCCGTGACCATCGGTGACTGCGTGGCCATCGGCCCGAATGTAATGATCCTGACCGCGGGTCACTCGATCGTGCCGGAGGAGCGTTACATCGTCGACCCCGACACCGGCGACTTCATCGAGGCCCGTGCGATCAACAAACCAATTACCATCGAAGATCACTGCTGGCTTGGTGCAGGCTGCATCGTAGTTGGTGGCGTCACCATCGGTGCAGGCACCACCGTCGCCGCCGGAAGCGTCGTGACACGTTCCCTACCGCCGCGCGTCCTCGCGGGCGGATCACCGACTCGCGTTATTCGTGAAATTCCTGAAAGAGAGCCAATCAGGCCGGGTCAAACACCGTAAAATTCGGCTCGATCTCGCCATAGGCACAGTTCGCGTCCAAAAGTGCCGCATGCGTCGCACCCGGATGGCGTTTCGCCAGCAGGTTAAGGTCAACATAATTCGCAACCAGCCGGTCTATCTGCGGTGTCTTTGGATCCGACAGATCCCATGTGACATAGCCGCAGACAAGTCCGCGATTGCGATTATACGTGCCCATGAAATCCACAGCACCCAAAAGCCGGTCCACCGGATACCAGTTCACACGGTATCCCGTCAGGTGCTGCACAGGACCATTTACCGATGGAAAAGCCTGCATGACGCCTTCATCCAGCGAAGCACTCGCCGGAACCGCAAGCCCTTCGATCCGTATCTGTGGGAAATCTCCCGAAGGCGCGCTTTCAATGGCGTCGAACAGGGCCGAGGTCGCGGCGACCAACGCTTGCGTCTCATCCGCGAATTCTGCGCCGCTCTGATCTGCGGACACAGCACAGGCCCCGGCCAGCAAAGCGACCAGTGGCAAGGCAATTGCCGTCTTAATAAACCTGTAGCACCCGATACGATTCATACGGACAAAATACCCGGCATCCGCAATTGCGGCAATAAGGTGACGAAAAATCGACCTATTTTGGGCTGACACCGCAGCTTCTATGCACAATATTCACGAGGTTGGCGGTTTCGGCAGGTTTTGTGTCGAAAATTGAAACGGTAGGCCGTTAAGACCAATCCCCCGCGAAATCCTTTGGCACCAGCAGAATGTCACGATCCACATCCTTGATATCGCGTCGGCCACACAGCGCCATGGACGTATCCAGCTCCTTATGGATGACCTCAAGCGCCGTCGTCACACCTTTTTCGCCCATCGCTCCAAGCCCGTAAACCCAGGCTCGCCCGATCATCACACCCTTGGCCCCCATCGCAACGGCTTTCAGCACGTCCTGACCACTGCGAATGCCGCTATCCAGCCAAACCTCAGTCTTGTCACCGACCTCTTTCACGACCTCTTCCAGCATCCGGATCGAACTCAACGCGCCGTCCAACTGCCGCCCGCCGTGGTTCGACACGACAATTGCATCCGCCCCGACTTCTACCGCTTTCTTGGCGTCCTCAACATCCATGATGCCCTTCAGAACGACCTTGCCGCCCCACATATCCATCAACGTCTTGATGCGATCCCAATCCAGCGACGGATCAAACGCCTCGGCTGTCCACGACGACAAAGATGACGGGTCCGACACGCCCTCTGCGTGGCCTACGATATTGCCAAAGAAACGCCGTTTCGTCTGCAACATCTCAAGCCCCCATGTGACCTTTGTCATCATGTTCGCAATTGATTTCAGCGTCAGTTTCGGCGGTGCCGACAACCCATTCTTCAGGTCTTTGTGTCGTTGTCCCAAAATCTGAAGATCGACCGTAATCACTAGCGCTGAACACTTCGCCGCGCGCGCGCGTTCAAACAAACGCCGCATAAAATCGTCGTCTTTCAGCGTATAGACCTGAAACCAGAACGGCTTGGTCGTATGCGCCGCCACGTCCTCTATCGAACAGATTGACATGGTCGACAGACAAAACGGCACACCGAACGCCTCAGCCGCCCGCGCGGCCTTGATCTCGCCGTCCGCACTTTGCATGCCCGTCAGACCCACCGGAGCGAGGGCAACAGGCATCGACACTTCCTCGCCCACCATCTCGCTTGAGGTCGAGCGGTTATCCATATCCATCGCAATCCGCTGACGCAGCCGGATCTTGTCAAAGTCGCTGGTGTTCTCGCGAAATGTTTGCTCCGACCAACTGCCGCTTTCGGCATAGTCATAAAACATCTTCGGGACACGGCGTTTATAGATGCGCTTTAGGTCGGCGATTTCAGTAATAACAGGCATGAGACGATCCCGAGGTTTTGGTTAATTCTGTTTACCAATAATGCGCAGACCTGTCCCGTGACAAATTGAAAAGGACTACACGCGCCTATTGATCGGCGCGTCCAGCGTCACCCTTTGCAAAATACCTTGGGGGAGAGCGCAGCGAGGGTGCAAAGCCCCCTCTCAAAGTCACGCGTGGATCGCGCCGTCACCACAATCCAAGGCCGCCTCTCGCACGGCTTCCGAATAGGTCGGGTGTGCATGGCACGTGCGCGCCAGATCTTCCGCAGCCGCTCCAAACTCCATCGCGACGCAAATCTCATGGATCAGATCACCGGCCATCGGCCCAATGATATGCGCGCCCAAAATCCGGTCACTGTCCTTGTCCGCAAGAATTTTCACAAACCCATCGGCAGCAAAATTCGCCTTCGCCCGACCGTTCCCCATGAACGAAAACTTGCCAACCTTATAGGCGTGGCCCGCTTCCTTAAGCTGTTCTTCCGTCTGCCCGACTGTGGCGACCTCGGGGTGCGTATAGATGACGCCCGGAATGACGCCGTAATTCACATGCCCGGCTTGCCCTGCGATGGTTTCGGCCACCGCCATGCCCTCGTCTTCGGCCTTGTGCGCCAGCATCGGTCCGGCAATCGCGTCGCCAATGGCATAGATACCCTTCACATTCGTCGCCCAATGCGCATCCGTCTTGACCTGTCCGCGCTCAGACATCTCAACACCCAGATCGCCTAACCCAAGTCCGTCCGTATACGGCTTGCGTCCGGTCGCGACCAAGACAGTATCGGCTTCAATTGTCGCTTCGCTGTCGTTTTTCTTCAGCTTGTACGTCACCTTGGCTTTGGTCTTGGTCGCGGCCACACTCTGCACGGCTGCCCCCATGACGAACTTCAACCCCTGCTTTTTCAGCGTCCGCTGGAAAGTCTTTTGAACTTCGGCGTCCATCCCCGGCGTAATCACGTCAAGATACTCGACCACCGTCACATCCGCGCCCAACCGGGCATAAACCGACCCCAACTCAAGCCCGATGACGCCCGCGCCAATCACAACCATTGTCTTTGGAATCTTGCCTAAAACCAATGCCCCGGTCGACGACACGACGACTTTCTCATCGACCTCAACACCCGGCAATGTCGCAACCTCGGACCCCGTTGCGATCACGATATTCTTGGCGTCATGTACCTCGTCACCGACTTTGACCTTGCCCGCCTCAGGGATCGACCCCCAGCCCTTCAGCCAGTCGACCTTATTTTTCTTGAACAGGAACTCGATGCCCTTGGTATTGGCATCAATCGTGTCCTGCTTATAAGCCAGCATTGCCTTCCAATCGACCTTGGGTTTGGCAACATTCAGACCCATCTTTGAAAAGTTATGCTCGGCTTCGTGCAGCATCTCGGTCGCATGCAGCATCGCTTTGGAAGGGATGCACCCGACGTTGAGGCAGGTGCCACCAAGCGTCTCGCGTCCCTCGACACAAGCAGTCTTAAGCCCAAGTTGCGCGCAGCGAATAGCGCAGACATAGCCGCCAGGGCCGCTGCCGATGATGATCACGTCATAGCTTGCCATAGGGTCGGTCCTTTCGGTTCGTCATATCTTTTGGGTTTTCATGTTCTGGAACACCTGAGCGGTGCCACCAGCATCGTTTCGGTGAACTGTGCGCCTTGTGTCGCCGTTGCGGTGACCAGCACATCGTCGGGTGCGGGAACCCACGCACAGGCGGGCTCCAAAGCTATCATACGTTGGGCAATCGCCTTGCGGTCTTCAAGGCTGCGCGGTTCGTTCGGGTCGAAGATGAAAAGATGCATCCGCGCGCCATCCTGACCATAGGCTACGTTTGACGGCACGTGGCGGGCCGTTGCGGTGAGGTCCGCCACCGGGGCCGAACAGGCCGCAAGAGCAAGTCCCAAGACGGCCATCAATGCCAGACGCGCCGTTACCATCCAGTGGCCCACGCGCTTGGCAGCGTAGTGATAATGATCAACGTCAAAACAGTGACCACGACAAACGCCAACGGCACATGGAACAATAAATGCCCGTGTACGCCGTAAAACCCAAGCATCCCCAAAACGGTCGCAATCGCCGCTTTACGCGATTGCCGTCTCCACGCAGCCCAGATGGCGTAACCAAAGATCAGCGTGACCGGCCATTCCAGCACACCGATGCCCGTTGGGAAATCGAACACGTCGAACGTCCGATAGGCGAACAGCGTCGCATAGACCGCCAGCAGCCCGGTGATAAACGCAGCACTTGCATATCTCTTTCCGGGCCACACCAGTTTCATCAGAGATCCATCAGCAACCGTCGCGGATCCTCAAGCGCCTCTTTCACGCGCACAAGGAAAGTCACCGCCCCTTTGCCATCCACGACCCGGTGGTCATACGACAGCGCCAGATACATCATCGGACGGATCACGATCTCTCCGTTCACGACCATTGGCCGCTCCTGAATTTTGTGCATCCCCAGAATGCCCGACTGCGGCGGGTTCAGAATGGGCGATGACATCAGCGAGCCATACACACCGCCGTTCGAGATCGTAAACGTCCCGCCCTGCATCTCGGCCATGGTCAGCTTGCCGTCACGGCCACGCGCGCCCAACTCGTTGATCTTCTTTTCGATCTCGGCAAACGACATCCGGTCCGCATCGCGCACAACAGGCACGACAAGGCCAGACGGCGTCCCGACCGCAATGCCCATGTGAACAAAGTTTTTGTAGACAATGTCGGTGCCATCAATCTCGGCGTTTACTTCCGGCACTTCTTTCAACGCATGCGCACAGGCCTTGGTGAAGAAGGGCATAAACCCAAGCTTCACGCCGTGCTTCTTTTCGAACAGCTCTTTGTATTCTTTGCGCAAGGCCATCGTCGCGCTCATATCCACCTCGTTATAGGTGGTCAGCATCGCGGCGGTGTTTTGCGCGTCTTTCAGACGGCGCGCGATGGTCTGGCGCAAACGTGTCATCTTCACGCGCTCTTCGCGACCTGCATCTTCTGCAGCAACCGGAGCGCGCGGAGCGGCAGCGGCAGGGGCCGCCTTGGGTGCCGGGTTCGCCAGCGCCTTTTGTACGTCTTCCTTCATCACACGCCCGTCGCGACCGGATCCGGTGACCTGATCAGCGGACAGGTTATTTTCAGCCATCAGCTTCTTGGCGGACGGGGCATCTTCTACGTCGCGTCCCTTACCGGCGTCACTGGCCGCAGGTGCCTTGGGGGCGGCGGTTTCGCCACTACCTTGCGTCGGGGCCGCAGCTACCGCTCCGTCTCCCGCTGACATAACCGCCAGCTTGCCGCCTGCCTCAACCGTTGCGCCTTCGTCGGCAAGGATTTCCGACAGAACGCCCGAAGTTGGGGCCGGAACTTCAACCGATACCTTGTCCGTCTCCAGCTCACACAGCATTTCGTCCTGCGTGACGCTATCACCAACTTTCTTGAACCAGCTCGACACCGTGGCTTCGGTGACGCTTTCACCCAAAGTCGGGACCATCACGTCAATGGATTGACCGCCACCGGAAGGCGCTGCCGCGGGGGCCGCCTTGGCCGGGGCTTCGGTCTTGGCTGGCGCACCCGCGCCTTCCTGCAAGGTCGCCAAAAGCGCGTCGACCCCAACGGTCTCTCCCTCGGCAGCGACAATCTCGCCCAAGGTTCCGGCAGCAGGCGACGGCACTTCGACCGTCACCTTGTCGGTCTCCAGCTCGCACAACATTTCATCCACGGCGACGGCGTCGCCCGGTTTCTTGAACCACGTGGCGACGGTTGCCTCTGTGACGCTTTCCCCAAGCGTCGGCACACGAATTTCAGTTGCCAAGTCGGATTACCCTTCCAGTGTCAGCGCGTCGTTCACGAGCGCTTTTTGTTGTGACTTATGTGCGGATGCAAGACCCGTCGCAGGCGACGCCGCAGCAGAGCGACCCACGTATTTCGGCCGTGTGATCTTCGCTTTGATACGCGTCAGAACCCATTCAATATTGGGCTCCATAAACGTCCACCCGCCCTGATTTTTCGGTTCTTCCTGACACCAGACGTAATCAGCGTTCGGGAACCGCTTCAATTCGTTGACAAACGACTGTGCCGGGAATGGATAGAACTGTTCGGCCCGCATCAGATAGACATCGTCAATCCCGCGTGCGTCGCGTTCTTCCAGCAGATCAAAGTAGACCTTGCCCGAACACATCACGACCCGCTTGATCTTTTCATCAGGTTTCAATTCGGTGTCCGAATTCCCATGCTGAGCGTCGTCCCACAAAACCCGGTGGAAACTCGACCCGGTGACAAACTCTTCAGTCTTCGACACCGCCATTTTGTGACGCAACAGCGATTTCGGCGTCATGATCACCAACGGCTTGCGGTAACTACGATGCAACTGGCGACGCAGCAGATGGAAGTAGTTGGCAGGCGTCGTGCAGTTTGCAACGATCCAGTTGTCCTCTGCGCACATCTGCAAAAATCGCTCAAGGCGCGCCGACGAATGCTCTGGCCCCTGACCTTCATAGCCATGTGGCAACAGCATCACCAAACCCGACATCCGCAACCACTTGCGCTCACCTGATGAGATGAACTGGTCGAACATTATCTGCGCCCCATTGGCGAAATCGCCAAACTGAGCTTCCCACAAAACCAGTGAATTCGGCTCTGCCAGCGAATAGCCATACTCAAACCCAAGCACCGCATACTCTGAAAGCATGGAATCGATGACCTCATACCGGGCCTGACCCTCGCGAACATGGTTCAGCGGATAATACCGATCCTCAGTCTCCTGATTGATAATTCCCGAGTGACGCTGCGAGAATGTCCCCCGCGTGGAATCCTGCCCCGAAAGACGCACAGGATAACCCTCTGTCAAAAGCGAACCAAACGCCAAAGCCTCCGCCGTCGCCCAGTCAAAACCCTCGCCGCTTTCAAACATCTTCGCCTTGTTTTCAAACAAACGGTCGACCGTCTTATGCGCCGGAAAGCCCTCGGGCGCGGTGGTCAGAGCCTTGCCGATTTCCACGAACGTCGTTTTCTTGATCGCCGTCTTGCCGCGCTGATACTTCTCGCCTTCGCGGTCCAGATGCGACCACCGCCCGTCCAGCCAATCCGCTTTGTTCGGCTTATAGTCTTTCCCGGCCTCGAACTCTTCGCTCAGATAGGCCTGAAAACCGGCCTTCATGTCCTCGATCTCGCCCTCGGGGATCAAACCGTCGCGCACGAGGCGCTCGGTATACAGGCTCAACGTCGTCTTTTGCTGTTTGATCTTCTTGTACATCAGCGGGTTGGTGAACATGGGCTCGTCGCCCTCGTTGTGACCAAACCGGCGGTAGCAGAAGATATCGAGAACGACGTCCTTGCCAAATTTCTGGCGGAACTCAATTGCAACTTTCGCGGCATGAACCACCGCTTCCGGATCATCGCCATTCACGTGGAAAATCGGTGCTTCGACCATCAAAGCGATGTCAGTTGGGTAGGGGCTTGATCGCGAAAAATGGGGGGCCGTCGTAAAGCCGATCTGATTGTTCACAATAATATGGATAGTGCCGCCCGTCTTGTGGCCCTTCAGCCCCGACAGACCAAAACACTCTGCTACAACACCCTGACCCGCAAAGGCCGCATCTCCGTGCAGCAATAGCGGCAAGACGCTGGTGCGCTCTGCGTCATTGCGCTGATCCTGCTTTGCGCGCGCCTTGCCGATCACAACCGGGTTCACCGCTTCAAGGTGCGATGGATTCGCCGTCAGACTAAGATGCACACTATTACCATCAAATTCGCGGTCAGAGGATGCACCAAGGTGGTACTTCACATCTCCGGACCCATCGACATCCTCGGGTTTGAACGATCCGCCCTGAAATTCGTTGAAGATCGCCTTGTACGGCTTGGCCATAACATTCGCCAAAACGCTCAAACGCCCCCGGTGCGGCATCCCGACGATGATCTCTTTTACGCCCAAAGCCCCACCGCGTTTGATGATCTGCTCCATCGCAGGGATCAGGCTCTCGCCTCCATCCAGACCAAACCGCTTGGTGCCCATGTATTTCACATGGAGAAACTTTTCGAACCCTTCGGCCTCAACCAATTTTTTCAGAATGGCTTTGCGACCGTTTTGCGTAAACGCAATCTCTTTGCCGTAACCCTCAATACGTTCCTTCAGCCAACCGGCTTCTTCGGGGTTCGAGATATGCATGTATTGCAGGGCAAACGTCCCACAATACGTGCGCTGAACAATCGCAAGGATCTCGCGCATCGACGCCACCTGAAGACCCAGGACATTGTCGATGAATATCGGACGATCCATGTCGCTATCGGCAAAGCCATACGACTTTGGGTCCAATTCGGGATGCGGAGTCTTGTCCTGCATGCCCAGCGGATCAAGATCCGCCACCAGATGCCCACGGATACGATAGGCGCGAATAATCATCAGCGCGCGGATCGAATCCAATACCGCCCGCTTGATCGCATCCTCACTGACCACCACGCCCTTTTCAGCCGCCTTCGCGCCAATCTTGGCTCCGGCAGCATCAGCCGCCTTGGGGCCAAGATCACCCCATTGCCCATCCAACGCCGCCGTCAATTCATCCGACGGCTGCGGAGGCCAATCCGCCCGCGCCCACGAAGGGCCGGCAGCTTCCGCCTGAGCATCGGCCCCATCGTCGCCAAGTTCTGCAAAAAACGCGGCCCACGCCTCGTCGACCGCAGAAGGGTCGGTGGCATATCGCGCATAAAGCTGCTCGATATACTCAGCGTTGTGGCCCTGCAAAAAAGACGAGGCCTTGAAGATGTCGTTCGGAGATTGTTCGGTCATTTCGTCACCTTGCAAATCATTGGACGCGGCTTTCGTTAGGACGGGCCTGAACACGTGTTGCGGCCATCATCAGCGTACTTTCAATCCGGCGAAACCGGTGTTCGATCCGGCGCGCCCACAACTTGGTGTACATCCGCGACGCCAATGTACGCCTGTGTGGACATGGAACCGTCAATGTTGGGGGCTTCGGCGGGGCAGGATCATAGCCAAACCGCGCGTAGTCTTCGCCATAATAGTCTTCAATGCGACGCTTGAGGCCTGCAGGCATGTCGAGAACCTTGAATCGGGCCGGATCAGGCGTGGGCGCGACGTTACCGTCATTCACAATTTTCCCGCCAGACACACCAAAAGCGTCATCGATCCAGTCAATCACTTTGTCGAGGCCGCTCTCAAGTCGGAAAATCGTGGTGCGTTCGGGCATAAGATCAACCTGAGGGCGCAAGTGGTTGTCCGACAGAAACGGCAATTGATCCGGCGCGCCGATGCCCATTAGAAACCACTCTTCCGGCCCCATGCCCGCAGGCACATGTCCCGATCGAGCATTGAAATTATAGGTCGAGACAAACCGCGACAAAGGATGGCGGACGACGGCAAAAATCTGGTCCAACATTGCTTCGGGGATCAGCCTCGCCATATCCGCCCAGGCCATATGCTGCGGCGAGGTCTTGGTCCACCGGCGCGGCTGAGGTGTCGCATAAAACCTCTCGTCCAATAGCCCGACCGCCCCAAAGCGCTCGGTCAGTTCACGCTCTATGGTCGTGCCACCACACTTCGGCACATGCACAAAAGCATGCAATTTGCCGTTATGGAGAAACACGGGCATTTTGGTTACCCAATCGCTTCCAAAACAGCCTCGCCCAGACCCGCCGGGCTTTCCGCGACAACGATCCCGGCCATTTTCATTGCCTCGATCTTGTCATCCGCACCACCCTTGCCACCGGCAACAATCGCGCCCGCGTGACCCATACGACGCCCCGGAGGCGCCGTGCGGCCTGCAATAAATCCAGCCGTCGGCTTCCAGCGGCCCTTCTTTCTCTCATCGGCGAGGAACTGTGCGGCTTCTTCTTCTGCCGAACCACCGATCTCACCGATCATGATGATCGATTGCGTTTCATCATCCGCCAGGAACCACTCCAGCACATCAATATGCTCGGTGCCTTTGATCGGATCGCCACCAATGCCAACACAGGTCGACTGGCCCAATCCAACATCGGACGTCTGCTTCACAGCCTCATAAGTCAGCGTGCCAGACCGCGACACAACACCAACTGATCCGCGACGGTGAATGTGGCCGGGCATTATGCCGATCTTGCACGCATCTGGCGTGATCACACCCGGACAGTTCGGCCCGATCAGGATCGACGACGAATTTTCCAATGCGCGTTTGACCCGCATCATGTCCAGAACCGGAATGCCCTCGGTGATCGCCACGATCAACGGGATTTCCGCATCAAGTGCTT
>JARFRG010000202.1 GCA_029287375.1 Boseongicola sp.
CACCGAAGGCAAGCTGAGCCGTCGCGAATTCATCACGCGCGCAACCGCTCTTGGTGTCGCAACCACGACCGCTTACGGCCTGATCGGTGCGTCTGCACCTGTTCACGCCGGTGGTCACGCTCAAATGGGCGGCACAATGCGTATCCAGATGGAAGTGCGCGCATTCAAAGACACGCGCACATGGGACTGGGGTCAAATCGCCAACGTCGCACGCGGCACGCTTGAGTACCTCGTGCAGTACAATAACGACGGTTCCTTTACGCCCATGCTTCTGGAAGGTTGGGACGTGAACGACAATGCAACGCAGTATACATTGCGCGTGCGTCCAGGAGTGACCTGGAACAATGGCGACCCCTTTACAGCGGCCGATATTGTCCACAACATCGAGCGTTGGTGCGACAAAAATGTCGAAGCCAACTCGATGGCGGGTCGTTTTGCCACTCTTGTGGATCCTGAAACAAACAAACTAATCGAAGGCGCTGTTACGACGCCGGATGATTTGACAGTTGTTCTGGACCTGCCGAATCCTGACATCTCTCTTATTGCGGGCATGTCTGACTATCCTGCGGCCGTTGTACACCCATCGTTCGACCCTGATGATGTGACGAACGCGGTTGGAACCGGCGCGTACCTAATAAGTTCTCTGGAAGTTGGCGTAAAAGCTGTCATCGTCAAGAATGCAGAACACACATGGTGGGGAACCGCAGTCTTTGGTGAACCAGCGCTCGATTCGATTGAATTCATCGACTACGGCACCGATCCTGCCGCATGGCTTGCTGCGATCGAATCGGAAGAGGTCGATTTCCTCTATGAGTCAGTTGGTGAATTCATCGACATCATGAATGACCTTGGCCTCGTCCAGACAGAAGTTGTCACGGGCTCAACCATCGTTATTCGTCCGAACCAGCTTGCAGAAATTGATGGCAAGCGCCCCTACGCCGACGTCCGCGTGCGCAAGGCTCTCGCGATGGCCGTCGACAACTCGATCTGTCTGGAACTGGGATACGGCGATCGCGGTGTGACGGCTGAAAACCACCACGTCGCACCTGTGCACCCAGAGTACGCGGAGCTTCCACCACTTGTTCGTGACGTCGAAGGCGCGCGCGCTTTGATGGAAGAAGCGGGCATGATGGATTTCGAGCATGAGATCATCTCGATCGACGATGACTGGCGCAAGAACACCACCGACGCCGTAGCCGCACAGCTGCGCGACGCTGGTTTCAACATCAAGCGGACGATCCTTCCCGGTTCGACCTTCTGGAACGACTGGGCGAAGTACCCGTTCAGCTCGACCAACTGGAACCACCGCCCTCTCGGCGTTCAGGTTCTTGCACTGGCCTACCGTTCGGGTGAAGCCTGGAACGAATTTGGCTGGGCCAACGAAGAGTTCGACGCCCTTCTGGCAGACGCTCTGGCCATCGCGGACGCAGACAAGCGTCGTGAAGTGATGCGCAAAATCGAGCAACTGATCCAGGACGAAGGCGTCACCATTCAGCCGTACTGGCGCTCGCTCTATCGTCACGGTCGCGAGGGCCTTGTGGGGGCAGACATGCACATCGCGTTTGAGATTTACCCGCAATATCTCGGGTTCGCAGCCTAAGCGCCTAAAGAAAATGAGGGCGCCCGGATCAAACCGGGCGCTCTTTTCACAATGCGGGGCGGCTTCGGGATCCTCCGAAGTTCAGAGACAAAGTCCACACGCACCGCTGCGACAACAGGGTAACCTAAATGGGTCTATTCATCCTCCGCCGACTAGGCGTGATGATACTGACGGCGCTCTGCCTGACGTTCATCGTCTTCTTCCTCACGAACCTTTATCCGAACCTTGAAAAGCTCGCCAAGACGCAGGGCAACCAAAGGATGTCGGACGAGGCCGTGACGTCGTACCTTGGAAAGAACGGCTATCTTCAGCCCCTGCCCGTGAAATACGGACAATGGCTTGGCGTTCTTCCGGGCCATGTATTTGAAGACGACGAAGGCAAAGTGACGGGGCGGTGCATTGAAAAAGGCATGGACCCTGCCGACGCCGCAACATTCTGCGGTATTCTCCAGGGAAGCTGGGGCGAATCCACGGTCTTCAAGGCCGACGTCGGAGACATTGTCTCGACCCGCCTTGGGCTGACGGGGTGGCTGATGTTCTTCGTAATGCTCCTCATGGTGCCATCCGCGCTGATCGTCGGCGTTCTGGCGGGGATGCGCGAGGGATCAAAACTTGACCGGTCACTCTCGACTTTCTCCATCGCTTCAACGGCGACACCCGAATATGTCTCCGGCGTGATTTTCATAACGCTGTTCGCCTCATCGGCCGGCGTCAAATGGTTCAAAGGCACGGCCACATCGGCCGCTGATGACATCACCTTCGAGAACTTCTTCCTCCCTGTCCTGACCATCGCCCTTTACGGCATGGGCTACATCGCACGCATGACCCGCGCATCGATGACCGAGGTCATGACCGCACAATACATTCGCACCGCGCGCCTCAAAGGCGTCAGCTTCAACAACATTGTTTTGAAACACGCGCTTAGAAACGCGCTGATCGCCCCCTTCACAGTGATCATGTTGCAATTCCCGTGGTTGTTGAACGGCGTCGTCATTGTCGAAACCCTTTTTAACTACAAGGGCTTCGGCTGGACGTTGGTGCAAGCCGCAGGCAACAACGACATCGAGCTATTGCTCGCCTGTTCGGTCGTTGCCGTTTTCGTCGTTCTGGTCACACAGCTGATATCTGACATCGGCTACGTGTTCCTGAACCCACGCATTCGCATCGCTTAAGGGAGGACCCGCGTTATGGAACCATTGACCTGGACCGGTAGCTTCTCCGCTCTGAACCCAATCTACATCGCAGCGTGGGCCGCTTTCGCGGTCACCGTCATTGCACAAATTGTGCTGAGCTTCGTCTCACCCACCCCGGAAATCCAAGGCAACGCCCTGGCCGCAAAACGAACTCCCGGCGAATTGGTCGGAGCCGCAATGCGCTATATTTTTCTGGGCATCATTGGCCTGACACTTGTGTATCTCGCTGGCGGTATCATCGTGCCGGGCTTTGAGAGCAAAGGCATCATCGGCAACATCTCGACCCGTTTTCTGCCGGTCTGGATCGCCTTGGGCGCCACGTTCTTTTTATCGATCACGTTCAAACGCCGCCTTGGCCTTTACGGCAAACTCTTTGACAGCATGGTCGGCATGATCGGCTTTGCCATCGTTATGTTCTGGGTCTTTACCGGTATCTTTGGCGCGATGGACATGATCGTGACCCATGACCCGCTCGCGCAGGTCTCGGGTATGAAGAACAAAGTGCCGGGAACACCGACGCCCGAAGGCAGCGAGATCTACGAATACTACCTGCTCGGTGGCGACAACCTTGCGCGTGACGTGTTCAGCCGCGTGATCAAAGGCGCGTGGGAAGTGATCAAGATTGCCCCCTTCGCGACGCTGTTCGCCTTTATGGTCGGCATCACGCTGGGCCTGCCTGCCGCCTATTACGGTGGACGTCTGGATACGTTCCTCAGCTTTCTCGCCAACCTGATCCTGGCCTTCCCGGTGATCTTGCTGTTCTACCTGCTGGTGACCCCTGAGATCGTCGCGACCGGCATCCCGGTCTATATGGCGGGCGTGTTGTTTATCTTCCCGATTGTGTTCCTCACGATCCTGATCAATTCGCGCTATTACACCCAGCCCCAAAAACGAAACCTCTATCTGGGGATCACGCTGGTGATCGGGCTATGGATCTATATGGGCATTGCCTGGAACCTCGATCCGTTGGGCATTATCGATTTCCCGCCGAACCTGTTGGTGGTCTTCGTCAGCGTGGTCTTCGTGAACTCGCCCACGGTCTACCGGATCGTGCGCGGTCTCGCGCTGGATATCAAAACACGTGATTACGTGGCCGCGGGTCAAACACGTGGCGAAGGTCCATGGTATATCATGCTTTGGGAAATCCTGCCGAATGCGCGTGGACCTCTGATCGTCGATTTCTGTCTGCGCATCGGCTACACCACAATCCTGCTCGGCACCCTTGGCTTCTTTGGCCTTGGCCTGTCACCAGAGAGTCCGGATTGGGGATCAACGATCAACGATGGCCGTCGCCTTCTATCGATCTATCCGCACCCCGCTTTGGCACCCGCGCTTAGCCTGATGAGCCTCGTGCTCGGGCTGAACTTGCTGGCCGACGGTTTGCGCGAAGAAAGCCTTAAGGACTGATGAAAGCACCAGTCGGGCGCACCGACGTAATACCGACGTTATACCGACGCATTACCGACAGCGCCCGATCTGCCAAAAACACGGCCCCAAGGAGGGACACAAGATGAGCAAACGGGACTATGACGGACCGATCCTTGAGATCGAAAACCTGTCCATCAGCTTCTTCACGCGGCTGCGGGAAATCCCTGCGGTTATGGACTTTTCCTGCGTTGTGCAGCCCGGTGAGGCGATGGGCCTTGTTGGCGAATCTGGTTGCGGAAAATCCACGGTGGCACTTGGTGTCATGCAGGATCTGGGCGTCAACGGGCGCATCGTAGGCGGCACCATCAAGTTCAAGGGCCAAGACCTGAACGAGATGTCACCCGAGGAACTTCGTGACATTCGCGGCAATGAAATTGCCATGATTTATCAAGAGCCTATGGCGTCCCTGAACCCGTCCATGAAAATCGGCCGCCAACTCATGGAAGTCCCGATGATCCATGACGGCGTGGACGAGGCCGAGGCCTATAAACGCGCTCTTGAAGTCGTCACCGACGTGCGTCTCCCCGATCCCGAACGCATGCTGCAAAGCTATCCGCACCAGCTTTCCGGTGGCCAGCAACAGCGCATCGTCATCGCGATGGCTCTCATGGCAAACCCCTCGTTATTGATCCTCGACGAACCCACAACGGCGCTTGACGTCACCGTTGAGGCCGCCGTGGTCGAACTGGTCAAAGACCTCGGCAAAAAATACGGCACATCCATGCTGTTCATCAGCCACAACCTCGGCCTCGTGCTTGAAACATGCGACAGACTTTGCGTCATGTATTCCGGAGAAGCGGTCGAAACCGGCTCCATCAAAGACGTCTTTGATGAGATGCAACACCCTTATACCCAAGCCCTTTTCCGCTCGATCCCGCTTCCGGGCGCAGACAAGAACTCGCGCCCCCTAGTGGCCATTCCGGGCAACTTCCCACTTCCCCACGAACGCCCGCAGGGCTGTAATTTCGGCCCGCGTTGCGATTATTTCGAAGAGGGCCGCTGCAACGTCGGCGATATTAAAATGGGCAAGGTCAAAGGCAACGACCGCCATGCTTCGCGTTGTCTGAAGTACGAAGAAATCGACTGGAACGCACCGATTGCCCTTGGGCAGCAGTTCGAAAAGACACCTCCGGGCAAGGTCGTTCTGAAAATGGACAACCTCAAGAAATACTACGAAGTGTCCGCAAATGCGCTGTTTGGCGGCGACAATAAGAAAGTCGTGAAAGCCAACGAAACACTCAGCTTTGAGGCTCGGGAAAGCGAAACCCTTGCGATTGTTGGCGAATCCGGCTGCGGAAAGTCGACCTTTGCCAAGGTGCTGATGGGCCTCGAAACCGCGACGGAAGGCACGATCCTGCTCGATAACCAGGCGATCCAGGACATCCCCATCGAAAAGCGCGACACCGAAACCATCGCGTCGGTGCAAATGGTCTTCCAGAATCCGTTCGATACTTTGAACCCCTCGATGACAGTTGGGCGACAGATTATTCGTGCGTTGGAGATCTTCAAAATCGGGAAATCCGAGGCTGAGCGTCGAGAGCGCATGCTCGAATTGCTGGACCTTGTTAAATTGCCCCGCGAATTTGCCGATCGGATGCCACGACAATTGTCGGGCGGTCA
>JARFRG010000164.1 GCA_029287375.1 Boseongicola sp.
CGGACTGATGCGCTGGATGGCGCGGCTCTAGGACGATTGCACCAGACCGACAATCTCGTAAGTCTTCTTCAGAATCGGTTCCGCAATCTCGCTGGCGCGCTCGGCCCCTTTGCCGAGAATACGGTCGATTTCGCCGGTGTCGGCCATCAGTCGCGTCATTTCGCTTGATATCGGCGATAGTTTTTCAACGGCAAGATCAGCCAAGAGGGGCTTGAACGTGCCCCACTGCATACCCTCAACTTCGGCCACGACATCTGCGTGGCTGCGCTCGGACAGAGCTGCGAAAATATCGACCAGATTGCGCGCGGACGGTCGGTCCTTCAGTTCCTCATAGGTACCCGGCAAAGGTTCCGGGTCGGTGCGCGCCTTGCGGAACTTTTGCGCGATTGTGTCGGCGTCGTCACTCATGTTGATCCGGCTCATGTCGCTGGGATCCGACTTTGACATCTTCTTGGTGCCATCGCGAAGCGACATCACCCGTGTCGCCGGACCTTCGATCACAGGTTCGGTGATTGGAAAGAAATCCACGCCATAGTCGTGGTTGAATTTCGCGGCGACATCGCGCGTCAATTCCAGATGCTGTTTCTGGTCGTCACCCACCGGGACATGTGTCGCGTGATACAGCAGAATGTCTGCCGCCATCAGTGCGGGATAGGCAAACAAGCCAAGCGAAGCATTCTCACTATTCTTGCCGGCCTTGTCTTTCCACTGGGTCATGCGCCCCATCCACCCCATGCGAGCGACGGTATTGAAAATCCACGCAAGTTGCGAATGCGCCGGGACCTGACTTTGATTGAACAGGATCGATCTTTCGGGATCGATTCCTGAGGCGATAAAAAACGCCGCAAGTTCGCGCGTGTTCGCCCGCAGATCCGCAGGATCCTGCCAAACCGTGATCGCGTGCAGGTCGACGAGGCAATAGACGCACTCGTATTTGCCGACCTCCTGCATATCCACAAAACGCTTCAAAGCGCCGAGGTAGTTCCCAAGCGTCAGGCCGCCGGATGGCTGAATGCCTGAGAAGACGCGCGGGGTGAATGCCGCATTCGTCATAATATTCCCTTTCGACAGGTGGATTTCCGCGTCCACGCGGCTTACCGAGAGGGCGCAGTCCCGTCAAGAAAGGCAATTCATCCCGTGAGCCATGAGCCTCAGACCCCACAGCCGGTTGTGAACCCTTTGCCGCCCGTCGTCGTGGCGCTTGCCCTCGCGATATTTGCGGTTGAGCTTTTGCTAAGCGCCGGTGCTCGGGGCCTTGTTGGTGGTCCGTCGGCGGTTGGTTGGCGGACGGAGGCTATTCAAAGCTACGGGTTTTTCGCGCCGCTCCTTGAATACATTGTGCAGCAAAAACTGTGGACCACACCGGAGTTGATCCGGTTCGTGAGTTATCCCTTTATTCACCTGGGGTTCAGCCATGTCTTGTTCGTCATCATTTTTCTTCTGACCCTTGGAAAGCTCGTGGCCGAAGCGCTTGGCGGACTCGCGGTTGTGGTCACATTCTTTGTTTCGGCGGCTTTCGGCGCGTTGGTCTTTGCAGGCCTGACCGGCGATCCAAGTCCGCTTGTGGGGGGCTATCCTGCGGTTTACGGCTTGATCGGAACCTATACGTTTATCCTGTGGATCAGCTACGGGCACACCGGGCAAAACCAGTATCAGGCCTTCACGCTGATCGGGTTCTTGTTGGGGATCCAGCTTTTCTTTGGTGTTTTTTTCGGAAGCTCAAATGATTGGGTCGCGGAAGTTGCGGGCTTTATTGTGGGCTTTTTGATTGCGCCGTTCGTGGCCCGTGGTGGCCTGCGACGCCTGTTTGCAAAGATGCGTCAGCGCTGACGGCGAAATGCAGCGGTCAGATCACGACGGCTAAAGGCCCCAAGGACGACGCCTGCAATCGCATAGATTGCCATTCCGAACGCCACGATCAGCGCGAGGACGGCGAATTTCGCCAGCGCGAGGCCTGCGACGGGTCCAATCACATACTGCACAAGCCAAAGCGCGATTCCCATAATGGCCGACGCCGCGACAATGCGGATGATTCGTGACTTTGCGCGGGCGTCCAGCTCACTCGCCTCGCCCATGCCGCGGCTTTTCCACCACAAAAGGGCAAACATTGCCCAACCAGCGACGGTTGTTGCAATCGCAGCGGCGATGAACCCGATCGCGGGGGCAAGACCGATCGCTATGGCGGCATTTAGAATCATCGCGACCACTGCGAAATAGAAAGGGCGTTTTGTGTCTTCACGCGCGAAATACAGCGGCTGCAGGACTTTTTGCATCACGAACGCAGGTAACCCAAGGCCATAGACGGCGGCGGCAAACGCGGTGGCTGCGGTGTCCTCGGACCCAAAGGCCCCCCGCTCGAATAAAATGCCGACAAGGGTCGTCGGGATCACTGCCAAGGCAACGGCGGCAGGCACAGACAGGGCAAGCGACATCTCGGCGGCGCGGCTGAGAGCATCCTTTCCGCCCGCCGAGTCATTCGCTTGCAAGCGGCGAGACAAATCCGGCAACAGCACGATGCCAATGGCAATTCCGACGACGCCTAGCGGCAATTGGTAGAGGCGGTCGGCATACGACAGCCAGGCAATCGCTCCGTCAAAGAAGCTGGCAACCTGCCGCCCTACGATGAGGTTAACTTGCACTACGCCTCCGGCCAATGCGGCGGGCGCGGCTATGATGGCCAGTCGTTTCAGCTCGGGCGTCCAGACTGGACGCTTTGGGCGAAGATCAAATCCGGCGCGTTTGGCAGCAATCCAGACGAAGGCAAGTTGCGCAGCGCCGGCAATAACGACGCCATAGGAGAGAAGCGTTCCATGCAGGCCTTTCCCGTCGGACGCGGTAATAACGGCGGACCCAACAAGATCGTTTTCCGCAAAAA
>JARFRG010000265.1 GCA_029287375.1 Boseongicola sp.
TTCTTCCACACGTTTAACGCGCTTGTAGACCAGAACAAGCAGATCATTGTGTCGTCCGATCGCGCTCCAACCGAAATAACAGGGATTGAGGACCGCATCGTTAGTCGCCTGCAGTCTGGTCTTGTGGTCGATCTGCATCCGACCAATTACGAGCTTCGGCTTGGGATTTTACAGCAGAAAGTCGAACAATACTCGGAGCAGTTCCCGAAACTTGAAATCGCGGATGGCGTTCTTGAATTTCTCGCGCACCGCATTTCGTCGAACGTGCGCGTTCTCGAAGGGGCGATGATGCGTTTGTTTGCTTTTGGCGACTTGGTCGGGCGCGAGGTGACTTTGGAGCTTGCTCAGGATTGCCTGTCGGACATTCTCCGCCATTCTGATCGCAAGATTACGGTTGAGGAAATCCAGCGCAAAGTGAGCGACCACTACAACATTCGTCTCAGTGATCTTATTGGACCAAAGCGCGTCCGAACTTTTGCACGCCCTCGACAGGTTGCGATGTATCTGTCCAAGACGATGACAAGTCGGTCGCTGCCCGAAATTGGGCGGCGTTTTGGGGGCCGCGACCACACGACGATTATGCACGGTGTTCGCAAAATCGAGGACCTCAAGCAACAAGACAGCCAAATTGCAGACGATTTGGAGTTGTTGCGCCGCTCGCTAGAAGCTTAAATTCCAAGTCCTGTGCGCCTATTGGTAGCTTCCGGGCCGGAAAATGGGACGATTTCGCCCAAGGGCGCGCGTATGCTTGCAAGAAACGACGAGTAGCCCTTGACCCTATAGTGGCAAGGCCGGAAAGTCCGGCAAAACCATTGCACAGGGTGGAAAAACCGATAGGTTGATCGTCCCGGCAGCCGAGGGAGCTTGGACATGAAATTTTCGATTGAGCGCAATGCATTGCTCAAGGCCGTAGGTCAGGCGCAATCGGTCGTGGAACGTCGCAACACAATTCCGATTCTGGCAAATGTGCTGATTGAAGCTGAAGGCGATCAGGTGAGCTTCCGTGCAACGGATCTCGACATCGAGGTTGTTGACGAGGCGCCGGCCAAGGTCGAACGGAGCGGCGCGACGACGGTTAGCGCTGTCATGCTCCACGAAATTGTTCGCAAGCTCCCGGACGGTGCGCTTGTGACATTGACCGACGACGGTGCATCTGGGCGCCTTACGGTCGAGGCAGGACGCTCGAATTTTTCGCTTGCGACGCTGCCTCGTGAAGACTTTCCCGTCATGGCGTCGTCGGAATATGAGGCGAATTTCGTATGCCCTGCTCCGGTCTTGCGTCGGCTTTTTGACAAATCGAAGTTTGCAATTTCGACCGAAGAAACACGGTATTACCTGAACGGCGTCTACATGCATGTCGCGGATGCGGCGGGTGGGCAGGTCTTGCGTTGTGTCGCGACCGACGGGCATAGATTGGCGCGGATCGACGCCAGCCTTCCGGCCGGTGCCGAAGCTTTGCCGGGTGTGATCGTTCCGCGTAAGACAGTTGGCGAGATGCGCAAGTTACTTGACGACGATGACGCCGAAATTGCGGTGTCCGTAAGTGAAACCAAGGTCCGTTTTGCCGCACCTGGAATTACGCTGACGTCAAAAGTCATAGACGGCACGTTTCCGGATTACACACGTGTGATCCCCGGTGGAAATACCCGCCGCCTTGAAGTCGATGCAGCCGAGTTCGCCAAAGCAGTGGATCGTGTTGCGACTGTTTCTTCCGAACGCTCGCGCGCAGTGAAGTTGTCGCTTGATGAGGATCGTCTGGTCTTGTCGGTGAATGCGCCAGATAGCGGAGCGGCCGAAGAAGAACTGGCCGTTGCTTACGGAGACGAAGCGCTTGAAATTGGCTTTAACGCCAAATACTTGCTGGAAATAGCAAGCCAAGTTGATCGTGAGAATGCTGTGTTCTTGTTTAACTCTTCGGGCGATCCGACTCTGATGAGAGAAGGCAATGACGAAACGGCGGTATATGTCGTGATGCCAATGCGTGTCTAAAGCTGCATTTAGGCGCCGCCAGATCAGCGCGACGTCAGTTTTGCCAAACGGAAGGGCGCGCAAATGCCCGGTTGTTTCGTCAAGTCTTTGACGATTTCACATTTTCGGTCTCATCGTGTCACACGTATGAGCCTTGATGGTCGCCCTGTCGCGCTTCATGGATCAAATGGGGCAGGCAAGACGAATGTCCTGGAGGCAGTTTCGTTACTGTCGCCCGGGCGCGGACTAAGGCGCGCTGCCGCAGAGGAATTCACAAGACGTCCCGAGGCTTTGGGCTGGAAGGTGTCTGCGGTCCTGCAAGCCGGTGAGAAAGCGCATGAACTTGAAACCAGTGCAGAACCCAACCAACCCCGCGTGGTGCGGATCGACGGCAAAGTACAACCTCAGGTCGGTCTGAGCAGGCTGGCAAGAATTGTCTGGCTTGTGCCCGCAATGGACCGTTTGTGGCTTGAGGGTGCGGATGGGCGGCGTCGGTTTCTTGATCGCATGGCAATGAGTTTTGCGCCCGATCACGCCGAAGCCGTTCTTGCCTACGAAAAGGCAATGCGCGAACGCAATCGGCTGTTGAAAGATATGGTGCGGGATGCCCATTGGTATCTGGTCCTTGAGCGCCAGATGAGTGCTTCGGGCGCACGGATCATCGCCAACCGCGCCAGCACCCTCGAGAGGCTCCTCGCGGCGCAGAGGGGCGCGGAAACGGCATTCCCCGCAGCTCATCTGTCGTTGACCCATGCGAATGGTGAGCTTCCAGAGACATCGGGCGGGCTGGCAGAGGTTTTTGCGGCGGGCAGATCTCTGGATCTCAAGGCCGGGCGTACTCTTGTCGGGCCTCACCGGGTCGATATGAATGCGGTCTATGCGGACAAGAATATCCCGGCCGGGCAATGTTCGACGGGTGAACAGAAAGCGCTTTTGATTTCGCTGGTTCTGTCAAATGCGCGGGCACTCTCTCAAGATACCGGCGCGGCGCCACTGATTTTATTGGATGAGGTTGCGGCCCATTTGGATGCGTCGCGGCGTATTGCGCTTTATGATGAAATTAGTGCTTTAGGGGCGCAGGCGTGGATGACTGGGACAGGCGCTAAGCTATTCGAAGACCTTGGAGAACGTGCTCAGGTCTTTGAGGTTGTTGAGGCTCCTGGCGGCTCTGAGGTGAAAGTGTGACAATATCAGCTTCTGATGCGGCGCTTTACGCTGGCGCTTTGATCATCCTCTTTCTGACACCGGGCCCGGTCTGGGTGGCGCTCGTCGCGCGCGCGATGTCGGGCGGATTTCGGGCGGCATGGCCGCTGGCAATGGGCGTTGTCGTCGGTGATGTCTTGTGGCCTTTAATCGCCATTCTGGGCGTGACATGGATCGTCTCGGAGTTCGAAGGCTTCATGGTTGTTCTGAAGTGGGTGGCTTGCTTGACCTTTCTTATCATGGGGGTCTTGCTTATCCGAAGCGCTGGAAAGGCCATTGCGGGCGATAGCCGCCTTACACGTCCAGGAATGTGGGCGGGATTCATTGCCGGAGTTGCTGTGATCTTGGGCAATCCAAAAGCGGTGTTGTTCTATATGGGAGTCCTTCCGGGCTTCTTTGATCTGACCCGGCTGACCGCGATCGATATTGTCGCAATCTGCTTTTTGTCATTGATCGTGCCTTTGATTGGAAACTTGATTCTCGCTGGATTTATCGGTCGGGCGCGACGACTTTTGACGTCACCGACGGCTTTGAAGAAGCTGAACACGGTGTCTGGCGGGCTGTTGATTTTGGTCGGATTAATCATTCCGTTTACCTGAGTTTTGCACCATCGCGCCGCGTGTGGGTTTACTGTCTGCTGCACCACTAAATATTGTGGTGCGCGCGTGACATTTGCCCGCAAAACGCCTATAAAATGTGGGAAAACAATAAGGAAATACCCCATGGCGGAGCCAGTCGAGCCGCAGGAAGAATATGGCGCTGATTCGATTAAAGTTCTCAGGGGCTTAGAGGCAGTTCGAAAGCGTCCCGGAATGTATATCGGGGACACGGATGACGGGTCCGGTCTCCATCATATGGTCTACGAAGTTGTGGACAACGGGATCGACGAAGCGCTGGCTGGGCATGCGGATGCTGTGACAGTCACGATCCACGATGATGACAGCGTTTCTGTCAGCGACAACGGGCGCGGCATACCCGTCGATCTTCATGCGGAAGAAGGCGTTTCGGCCGCAGAAGTGATTATGACTCAGCTCCATGCGGGCGGAAAATTTGACCAGAACTCCTACAAGGTTTCAGGCGGCCTGCACGGAGTTGGTGTGTCGGTTGTGAATGCGCTTTCTGAATGGCTGGAATTGCGGATCTGGCGGAACGGAAAAGAGCACTACGCGAAATTTGAAGGTGGCTTCACAGTCGAACACTTGAAGGTTGTCGGCGATGCAAATGGTCGTAAGGGGACCGAGGTCAGGTTCCTTGCTGCCAGGTCCACATTCTCGAATCTTGAGTATCAATTCAAGACACTGGAGAACCGGTTGCGGGAGCTTGCGTTCCTGAATTCCGGGGTGCGGATAATTCTGCGCGATGAGCGTCCTGCTGAGAAACTTGAAACCGAGTTTTTGTACGATGGTGGCGTCCGGGAGTTTGTTCGCTATCTCGACCGGAACAAGACCTCGATGATCGACGAGCCGATTTTCATCGAAGGTGAAAAGGACGGGATAACTGTCGAAGTCGCAATGTGGTGGAATGACAGCTACCACGAGACGGTTTTGCCCTTCACAAACAATATTCCTCAGCGCGACGGAGGCACGCATTTGGCGGGTTTTCGGGGCGCTTTGACGCGTACAATCAATCTTTACGCAAGCTCAAGCGGCATCGCACGCAAGGAAAAGCTAAGCTTTACCGGCGATGACGCGCGCGAGGGGCTGACCTGTGTTTTGTCGGTGAAGGTTCCAGATCCGAAGTTCTCATCACAGACAAAAGATAAGCTGGTGTCTTCGGAGGTTCGTCCCGCTGTAGAAGGGTTGATGAACGAAAAGCTTTCTGAGTGGTTTGAAGAGAATCCCGGACCGGCGAAGATGATTGTGACCAAGATTGTTGAGGCCGCGTTGGCACGTGAGGCGGCGCGGAAAGCCCGCGAGATGACGCGAAAGAAGTCCGCACTTGATGTGGCGTCTCTACCCGGGAAGCTGGCGGATTGTCAGGAGAAAAGGCCTGAGTTCCGCGAATTGTTCCTCGTCGAAGGAGACAGCGCCGGCGGGTCGGCAAAGCAAGGTCGTGCCCGTGCAAATCAGGCTGTTTTGCCGCTTCGAGGCAAGATTTTGAACGTTGAGCGAGCGCGTTTTGACCGCATGCTGGGCAGTCAGGAAATTGGGACACTTATCACGGCCTTGGGGACCGGAATTGGCCGTGATGAATTTGATGTCTCAAAGCTTCGGTACCACAAGATCATCATCATGACGGACGCCGACGTTGATGGCGCGCACATTCGGACGCTTCTTTTGACGTTCTTTTTCAGGCAGATGCCGGAAATTATAGAGGGCGGGTATCTCTATATTGCGCAGCCGCCACTGTACAAAGTCGCCCGCGGAAAATCAGAGGTTTATCTGAAGGATCAGCCGGCGCTTGATGATTATCTGATCCAGATGGGAGTCGAAGGTGCCATGCTTCGGCTTGGGACGGGCGAGGAGATCACAGGCCAGGATTTGGGCCGCGTTGTCGAGGAAGCCCGCCAGGTACGGCGCGTTTTGAATGCGTTTCCAACACATTACCCACACACTATTCTTGAACAATCCGCAATAGCCGGAGCATTTCTGCCGGGCAAAGTCGATGCGGACTTGCAAGGCGCCGCCGATGCCGTCGCTGCGCGGCTTGATCAGGTGGCTGTCGAGTACGAGCGAGGTTGGCAGGGCCGAATTACGCAGGATCATGGTATTCGACTGGCCAGAGTGTTGCGCGGAGTTGAGGAAATCCGGACTTTGGACGGTCCAGTCCTTCGAGGTGGCGAAGCGCGGCGGCTTGGTGGATATACCGAAGGGCTTCAGGATGTATACGGCAAACCGGCGCGTCTGGTGCGGCGTGATCGTGAAAGCCTTGTGCATGGGCCATTGGACCTGCTTGATACAATTCTTGCTGAAGGCGAGAAGGGTCTCAGCCTTCAGCGATACAAAGGTCTGGGCGAAATGAACCC
>JARFRG010000172.1 GCA_029287375.1 Boseongicola sp.
GAAGGCGCGGGCGGAGGCCATGCGCCGGACATTATCAAGGTCTGTGGTCTGCCCAATGTGATCCCGTCCTCGACCAATCCGACGCGGCCCTACACCGTCAATACGCTGGAAGAGCATCTGGATATGCTGATGGTCTGCCACCATCTCGACAAAGCGATCCCCGAAGACGTCGCATTTGCCGAAAGTCGCATCCGCCGCGAGACGATTGCCGCCGAAGACATCTTGCATGACATGGGCGCATTTTCGATCATCGCCTCCGATAGTCAGGCCATGGGCCGCGTCGGCGAAGTTGCTATCCGCACCTGGCAAACCGCTGATAAGATGAAGAAACAGCGTGGTCGTCTGGCGGAAGAAACCGGAGAAAACGACAATCTCCGTGTGCGCCGCTACATTGCAAAATATACCATCAATCCGGCGATTGCCCACGGTATCGGGGGTCACATCGGATCAATCGAAGAAGGCAAGCGCGCCGATCTTGTGCTGTGGAATCCGGCCTTTTTCGGGGTTAAGCCCGAGATGGTCTTGCTTGGCGGTACGATCGTCATGGCGCAGATGGGCGATCCAAACGCGTCGATCCCGACCCCGCAGCCGGTTTATTCGCGCCCGATGTTTGGGGCGATGGGGCGCGCAGTGCAGCGCAGTGCAGTCGCCTTTCTCAGCAGGGCCGGGCAAGAGGCCGGTGTGGCAGAGGCCCTTGGATTGGGGCGCGACACGCTGGCGGTCGAAAACTGTCGCGGTATTGGCAAAACCGACATGATCCTGAACGACGCGATGCCATTCATAGAGGTTAATCCCGAAACCTACGAAGTGCGCGCTGACGGAGAGCTTTTGATCTGCGAGCCAGCCGAAGTTTTGCCAATGGCACAGCGCTATTTCATGTTTTGACCGGGTGAGCCGCACGTGATCCATATCCCTTCCAAATGGCCTCACGGTCTGGCCTTGACCCGTCGGAACGGCGGCGCCGCACCCGGACGTCCCGTCAATTTTGCATGGCGGACATGCAATCTTGGCAATTGTAAAGTGACGCCTTCGAGATCACGTACCCGGTATCAATATGATTCAATCTCAAACCGCCAAAAGGTGTCCTATGGTATCCCGTGCTTTCTTCGCGTCGCTGATGTCCGCGCTTACCCCGACCAGCCGTTTCAACGATTTGTTCTCGATGAGCGATCGTCAACTTGCCGCGCGTGGCTACGACCGCGCTGGCCTGACACGCAGCCACATCACTGGCATCGCCGGCTTCTGAAGACACGCGTGACGCGTGCCGTAAGCTTTGGCATTAAAGTTATTCACGGCCCGCCCGGTATTGCACCGGAGCGGGCCGTTTTGTTTTGATAAGGGACCAACCATGACTGCTTTGCCATTGTGCCAATCTATCCAAGCGGGCGACAGCACCGACGCAATTGATTACTGCAAGCTGACATATGAGGATCGGTTTTTGCGCCGCAAGGTGTTGAAAACGGCCAGTGGTCTGGAGTTTCTTGTCGACCTTGAGGGGGCGACCCATCTGAACGACGGCGATGCGTTTCAGCTTGAAGACGGGCGCAAAATCGCGATCACCGCCGCGCCCGAGGAACTGATCGAAGTCACCGGGGCCGACCTGTTGCGGTTCGCCTGGCATGTCGGAAATCGCCACACGCCCTGTCAGGTCGAAACCGCGCGGCTCTTAATCGCGCGCGATCACGTGATCGAGGCGATGTTGCGCCAATTGGGGGCGGTGTTAACCAAGGTTAACGAGCCTTTCCTCCCCGAAGGCGGTGCCTACGGACATGGCCGCACATTTGGCCACGATCACGGACACAGCCACGCGCACGAGGCCGGTCACAGCCACTCTCACGACCATGGCCATAAACATGATCACGCCCATTCTCATGACTGAGGATGCGGCTCTTTTGGCGCTAACGCATTGGCTTTCCCCGGTATTCCCCGTCGGGGGCTACGCCTACAGTCAGGGGCTGGAAAGCGCAGTTGAAACGGGTGACGTCGACGATGCGGTCAGCTTGCAGGACTGGCTCGCCGTGGTGCTTGAGGATGGCACGGGACAAGCGGATGCAATCTTCCTTACAGCCGCAATGGCCGTCGATGCGGATCACTCCGAGCTTGACGCATGGGCAACAGCGCTGGCCGCATCGTCCGAGCGTTTGCAGGAAACCAACGAGCAAGGCGCGGCTTTCACGCGGGCTGTGAACGATCTGAATGGCGAAACCTCGCCGCCGGTGGCATTGCCAATCGCGGTCGGGCGGGCGGCGGCATATCTTGGACTTGCCCCTGAACGGGTCGCGGCCCTGTATCTTCAGGCGATGATCGCGAACCTTGTGACGGGTGCGGTTCGACACATCCCGTTGGGGCAGGGCGCGGGGCAGAAAGTGATCGCAGGCCTCGCCCCGTTGATCCTGCGAATTGCGACCAGCGCGGTCGGTAAATCACCAAAAGACATACGCAGCGCGTCGTTTGGCGCAGACCGGGCTTCGATCGCCCACGAAACCCAGGACGTTCGGATTTTTCGCACATGAGCAGATTAAACGGCCCCCTTCGCATCGGTATCGGCGGCCCTGTGGGCGCTGGAAAAACCTCTCTGACCGAGGCCTTGTGCCGCGCCTTGGCCACGCGATATTCCGTCGCGGTGA
>JARFRG010000183.1 GCA_029287375.1 Boseongicola sp.
CGGCAGCGTCAGATGTGTATAAGAGACAGTGCTATCCTTGCAGGCCATTCGTTCGAGCACGAACTGGCCACCGCGCGGGCGCTCGGGCTTTTTGGGTCGATCGATATGAACCGCAACGACTATCAGTCCGGCTGGGATACCGATCAGTTTCCCAACAATGTACCAGAAATTGCACTTGCTTATTACGAGGTGCTGCAAGCGGGCGGATTCACGACCGGCGGGACAAACTTCGATGCCAAACTGCGCCGCCAGTCTCTCGACCCCGAGGATCTGATCCTTGCGCATGTCGGCGGCATGGATGCCTGTGCGGCAGGTCTCAAGGTGGCAGCGGCCATGTTGGAAGATGGCACCTTGGAAGCGCGGCGGAACGAAAGGTACGCAGGATGGGACAGCGACGCGAGCAAGGAAATGCTTGGCTCTGACCTAGACACCATTGCCGATCGCGTTCTTGCACAAGACATCAACCCGCAGCCTGCGTCAGGTCGGCAGGAACGACTGGAAAACCTCGTCAACAAGTTCCTACCCTAGCTGTGCGCGCTTAGGCGCGACACAATTTTTTACGATGCTACAAGGCATGTTTTCGGAACAACGTGGTGTTAGGTCAGAATAACGCGGGCTTGTCCAGCGATCAGCGGATTAGGCATGAAATGCCCATCACTCATCCGCTTTTGTCGTTTTGCTATCCGTTGATTTGTTTTTTGATTTTTTCCGCAAGGTGTCGCCGTAAATTTCTTCGAGCAATTCCACGTCGACGTCTGGTTCACGATCTCTCAGATAGCCGCGGAAATCATCTTCGAAGTCGCTGAAATTTTTGAGCACATCCTCTGTTGTATGTTTCAACTGTTCCAGCGCCGGTTTTATCGTTTCTTCCCAAACCTTGTGAAACTCTTCTTGTAGCGTTTCTTGAAGATCATGATCCGTGTTTTCGTTGTCGTCATCGCGCGCGTCAACGTCTTTGGCCATTTTCCCGGCGTCTGTCATATCTTGTTCATCCGCTTGAACCACATCTTGTTTTCGGATTGTCATGGCGCACCTCCTGTCAGTGTTCACGTATTGCAGCCCACAAACAAGTCGCCGCCGAAAAACTGTTTCGGACGTCAACTTTCATTAGGACAGCCAGCGCCATCATTCAAAAACCGGACGCGATCGGGGCGGCCGATGCACAATCGGCAGCGTCAAGTGTTTGCACGGGATCGTCTGGTCCACAGTCTTCACCCGATACCGGATACTTTTTATCATCCTCACAGGCTGCCAAAAATATCAGGAGCGCGAGAGGCGCTATCACACTTGCGGGCTTCATAGCCGATTGATCCTTGTGTTGTGTCCACGTGAACCCTACCCCGCCCCAAGCCCAAGGCGTTGACTTATGTCAACGGGAACGACCCGCGACCACCGCTATCGAAATCGCGCGGCGCGGGTGACCGTGTTCGCTAGGCCGGCGCGGGCTGGCCTGCTGAAAAACCGCGTCATCCAAAGTGCCTGACTAAAGCTTGACCCAAGCCGCATTTCGCGCGGAAGACCGGACGCAGGCATCAATAAATTCGACGCCTTTAAGACCATCCGTGATCGTGGGGAATAATACATCCGCCGGAACAGGTTGACCATCACGATGCGCGACAATCGCATCGGCTGCTTCGCTGTAGATGTTGGCAAATCCTTCGAGATACCCTTCCGGGTGGCCGGGCGGGATACGACTGACGCGGGCGGCGGCATCACCGGCACCGGCACCATTGCGGGTGATCAGGCGCTTCGGTTCACCAAAAGGCGTATGCCATAAATAGTTGGGATCTTCCTGCGCCCATTCCAAGCCTCCGGTCTCTCCGTAGACACGGATGCGCAATGCGTTTTCATTGCCCGGCGCGACCTGACTGCACCACAGCATGCCCTTGGCACCCCCTTCGAAACGCAACAATACATGGCCATTATCATCGACTTTTCGACCGGGAACAAAAGCTTCAAGATCCGCGGCTAGGCTTTCAACCTCAAGACCGGTGATAAACCGCGCGAGGTTATGCGCATGCGTCCCGATATCGCCGGTTGATCCACCAGCGCCCGAGCGGGCGGGGTCGGTCCGCCATTCTGCCTGCTTGAAATCCTGCTCAACACTTAGCCAGTCCTGAGGGTATTCAACCTGTACCACGCGGATTTTGCCAAAGTCGCCATTGGCCACCATCTCGCGGGCCTGCCGGACCATAGGGTACCCGGTGTAGTTATGCGTCAGAACAAACAAAGCCTTTGAATTCTCCGCCGCTTTAACAAGCTTTTTGGCATCGGCAAGCGTCGATGTGAGGGGTTTGTCACAAATAACATGGATGCCGCGTTTCAGGAATTCGCGCGCCGCCTCGTAGTGCACGTGGTTCGGCGTCACGATCGACACGGCCTCGATCCCGTTTTTCAAACGGGCTTCGCGGATCGCCATCTGTTTGTAGTCGTCATAAATCCGCGCAAGGCCCAGTACCTTGCCGGATGCTTGCGCCTTTTCGGGTGTTGACGACAATGCCCCTGCAACCAGCTCGTAACGATCATCAATACGGGACGCGATGCGGTGCACGCCGCCGATGAATGCGTCATTACCGCCGCCGACCATGCCTAATCTGATACGTGCCATCACGAGATCCCCAACATTTTCCGATTTGCAGCCTCGTCCGCGCCACCATCGGCGAAGTCATCAAAGGCACGTTCGGTCACGCGGATGATATGATCTTTGACAAACTGTGCGCCTTCGCGCGCGCCGTCTTCCGGATGCTTGAGACAGCATTCCCATTCAACCACGGCCCACCCGTCAAAATCCATGGCCGAGAGCTTGGAAAAAATTGCGCCAAAGTCGACCTGACCATCGCCGAGCGAGCGGAACCGCCCCGCCCTGTCAACCCAAGGCTGGTAGCCGGAATACACCCCCTGACGCCCTGTGGGATTAAACTCGGCGTCTTTGACATGGAACATTTTGATGCGGTCTTGGTAGATGTCGATGTTGTCCAGATAGTCCAGCTGCTGCAGGACATAATGCGACGGATCGTAAATCATGTTGCAACGGGCATGGTTATCAACGCGCTCTAGAAACATCTCGAACGTGACGCCATCGTGAAGATCCTCACCGGGGTGAATCTCGTAGCAGATGTTGACGTCGTTTTCTTCGGCGTGATCCAGGATCGGGCGCCACCGCCGTGCCAGTTCGTCAAAAGCCGTCTCGATCAATCCCGCTGGACGTTGCGGCCAAGGGTATACGTAAGGCCATGCCAAAGCGCCCGAAAATGAGACGTGGTTTTTGATGCCCATATTGGCCGAGGCCGATATCGCCTTCATTACCTGATCCACAGCCCATTCCTGACGCGCGGCCGGATTACCATGCACCGACGGATCGGCAAACCCATCAAAAGCCGTATCATAAGCCGGATGCACGGCAACCAGCTGGCCCTGCAGATGGGTCGACAGCTCGGTGACTTCGACGCCGTTTGCTGCCGCCTGACCCTTGAATTCGTCGCAATAGTCCTTGCTGCCCGCGGCCTTTGCAAGGTCGAACAACCGTGCATCCCAGCTGGGCACCTGTACGCCTTTGTACCCACAGTCAGCCGCCCATTTGGTAATGGCGTCCAAAGAATTGAAGGGTGCATCGTCTCCTGCAAACTGTGCCAGAAACAGCGCGGGGCCTTTGATGGTGTTCATAGTTTTTCCTCCCTTTAAATCCCACCATTCAAGGCGGCATGTTTTCTTTCAGATAGACGTCGATCCGAATGCGTTCCTGTGCCGTGTTGATCGGGATCGCGTCCCGTGTGGCGCGCATCACGCGCACGGCGCTGCGCACAAGATGACCTGAATCCTGACTGATGATAGCATCGAATAATCCGTCCAAAAGCGCCTGGCGCGACAGCGGCGTCAGCTCGTGCGCCACAACAATGGGCCTGTCTTGTCGCTTGCAGGTCACCAGATATCGCAAGAGCCCTTCATTACCGGCTGCTGACGAATAGACACCGATCACGTTGGGGTTCTCTGCAAGCGTTGTAGGCAGCAATCGCTCGATTAAATCGGGGTCGTCACGCCCTTCCAAAGAGGCCAGAATGTTCAGATGCGGAAAATCCCGCGCCATCACCTCGTCAAAACCCAGCCGCCGCTCCAGATGGTCGCGGGCCAGCATGGACCCTGTCAGCACCAGGATGCTCGCCTCTTGAGGGCCAACGAACCGGCCCAACAATTGAGCCGCGGTGCGACCCGCCGCGACATTATCCACACCGATGTAGTGGTCCCGCTCCGAGCTTGGAACATCCGCAACAAGAGATACAACCGTCACCCCGTTGGCTTTTAAATGCGCGACAGAGTCCCGAACCGACGGTGTTTCCGGCCCGAAAATTGCAACCCCGTCCACGGTCGATGCATCAATCCGGTCAATCGCTTCGGCAAGTGCTACAGGGTCAAAGGCCGCGACCCGAACATAGGATAACCGCGTACGTTCACGGCGCAAACTCGCGGCGAGTTGCTCGATTTGCCCTACCAACGACGCGATGAATTCATTGCTGTTGGATGGCAGGACAAACACAAAATTATAAACGCGCCCTCGAGCCAGATTGGCCGCCGCAGTATCGCGCACATAGCCCAGATCAGCGATCGCCTTATGCACCTTTTGCACCGTCTTGTCCCGCACTCCGGGGCGCGAGTTCAGCACCCGGTCAACTGTCGCAAGGCTTACTTCAGCGACACGGGCAATGTCGTTGATCGTCGGGGACAGGGGCGTATCTTGGTCTTGTTTCATCCGTATTATTTCGGGTTCACATAGATTTGGCCAAACCTTCGAACAGACGCGCGACGGCTTCTGCTCCGGGATCGTTGTGGCCGATCAGGTTCTCTTCGGGGACATAAGATGCGCGCCCTGCCTTGGCGCGGCACATTGCAGCGGTCTTCGTCGCACCCTCTCGGGCATGGGCTGCAGCGTTTTCTATACCATCTGGCAAAGCATGCAGTGCCGGCTCCAGCGCATCGATCATAGTGCGGTCACCCTTTGCAGCACCTCCGACCTGACTGATCCGGTCCAGCCCGGATAAAAGGGCTTTTGGGATCGGCTTGCCACTTGCGCAAGCATCGCCAGCCGCACCGAAGAAGATCGCAAGAATAACCCCCGAAGAGCCACCCATGGTTTGACTTAACTCATCTCCAATCGCACGGAACAACTGGGTCGGATCCGCTAGCGGCAGTCTGTCCAAAGACCCTTTCAGCGCTCGTGCCGCCGTGGACAAAGTGCTGCCCGTATCACCGTCGCCGGATTTCGCATCCAACAAGTTGAGATCACGCTCAGCCGAGATCAGCAGATCACAGCATTGATCCAGCAGGGCACGCGTTCTGGCGTTTTCAGAAGGTATTGGTTTGATCGGCGACAATCCATCGGGCAAGGGACGCACCAGAACTGGCGAAATCTTTGTCATCCCGGGCCAGGCAGGTAAATCGACCGGCATAGCGAGATACGCCGCATTGTCGTCATCAATCGGCAGGACGGATACCGAAAAACCATGCATATCAAGCGACGTCATCAGCGGAGCAGGCCCGACAATGTGGGTGATATTCTTTGCATACTCGGAGTTCGCAAGTTCGTGGGCGAGAACGCTCATTTCAAGTGGTGTTGTCGACCCAAGGTTATTGAGGATCGCCACATAAGACCCGTGGCTCAACTTTGGCGCCAGCTTTTCAAGCACAAGATCCATGGCCTTTTTGGCACCTTCAAACGCCACCTGTTGCACGCCTGCTTCGCCATGAATACCCAAGCCCAGCTCGGCCATGCCAGGGGCAATGCGGTTCTCTTTCGCAGAGCCCGGCACGGTGCAGGTGTCCAGTGAGGTTCCGATCGAGGCCATATTCCTGATCGCCAATTGTGCAGCACTGGTCACCGTATCAAGGTCGGCGCCGCCTTCTGCCAGCGCACCCGCAATTTTGTGCACAAACAACGTACCGGCCACGCCCCTTGGCCTGTCTCTTATACACATCTCCG
>JARFRG010000084.1 GCA_029287375.1 Boseongicola sp.
CCACATTGTGATCACGACGATCATGTTCAATTTTATCGCAGGCTCGCTACTGGTCTATTTGCTGGTCGAAGTTCTGAAACCGGCCGGTGCAATGGACCCGGCGACTGCAAAATTTCCTGACGGCACGCATCTGCCGACGTTTCAGGATATGTTCAGTTTTGGCGAAAAGCCCGCCTTTCGAGGCGCACCGGCAAACGTGACCTTCTTCTTGGCGCTGCTATCTTGCTTTGCGGTTTGGTTGCTGATCTGGCGCACGCGACTTGGTTACGCGATCCGCGCCTATGGCCATAGCGAACCTGCCGCACTTTATGCAGGTATTTCACCGACACGGATCATCATGATTGCGATGCTGATTTCAGGCGCCTTGTCCGGTATGATGGCGATTAATTCGGTGATGGGAGAGGCAGAACGTCTTGTTTTGAATTCAGTCGAGGGGGCCGGATTCATCGGAATTGCCGTTGCGTTGATGGGGCGATCTCACCCGTTCGGGGTGCTGCTGGCTGCGCTTTTGTTCGGGTTTCTGTATCAGGGCGGTGCGGAGCTTAGTCTTTGGACAAACGTTCCTCGCGAACTCATTGTGGTCATTCAAGCCTTGGTGATTTTGTTTACGGGTGCGCTGGACAACATGGTGCGCATGCCGCTTGAGAAATTGTTCCTTATGTTTCGGCGCAGAGAACCCGAACCGGCGACCACTGCGCCGAAGCCGGCGGAGTAGGCGGAGATGGAATTCCTGACATTTCTCCAGATTTCAGACACCGCTGTGCGCTTTGCCATACCGTTGTTATTTGCCTGTCTTGCCGGACTGTTCTCCGAACGTGCGGGCATTTTCGACATTGGACTAGAGGGCAAGATGCTTGCCGCAGCGTTCTTTTCGGCAGCGATTGCAGCGCTGACCGGCAATGTCTGGATCGGGCTTTTGGCCGGAATTGGCGCGTCGATGGTGTTGAGCCTCATTCACGGGTTAGCGTCGATTACATTTCGGGGAAACCAGCTGATCTCCGGCGTCGCGATCAACTTTTTGGCAGCCGGCCTTACAGTCCTTATTGCACAAGACTGGTTTCAGCAGGGAGGACGCACACCGTCCCTGTCGGACTTCGGACCAAACGCGCGATTCAACAGTATCGAGCTTCCTTTTGCGATTGGTCCGACCGAGGCAAAGGCCGCCGGACAACCTTTGTCAGACTTGATCGGCGAAGCCGCCTGGTACAATCAGGTCTATTCCGAGCTTATCTCGGGGCATTCGATCCTTGTTTATATCGGTTTTCTCACAGTACCACTGACCTGGTACATCTTGTTTCGGACACGCTTTGGATTGCGCTTGCGCGCCGTGGGCGAAAACCCGGCAGCGGTCGATACAGCCGGAGTTTCGGTGATCGGTCTGCGGTACGCGGCAGTCGCGATCTGCGGCATCCTGTGCGGAATGGCCGGTGCATACCTTGCGACAGCTCTTCAGGCGGGGTTTGTGAAGGATATGTCATCGGGTCGCGGCTTTATCGCGCTGGCTGCTTTGATCTTTGCCAAATGGCGGCCCTGGTATGCTCTGTGGGCCTGTTTGCTGTTCGGGTTCCTCCAGGCACTGGCGATCCGCATAGACGTGGTCGAGAGAGTGCTGAACTTCTTTGTGTCAAATGTGATGGGATTGGACTTTGATGTCGACAGTCCGGGGCAGCTATTGGATGCCCTCCCTTATATTCTGACCGTCGTCATATTGGCCGGTTTTGTGGGCAAGGCCATCCCTCCGCGCGCGGGCGGCGAGCCCTATGTTAAGGAACGCTGACAAACCGCGAGGGACGGTTGCCCTGAATTGACGTCCCGCGAGGGACGATCGCTCCGAATTGTCGCAGCTGGCCTTATCGGCTTTGGCGAATTGGGCGTTGAAAAGACTGCCAAGGCAGGCGTAAAGGAAGCCATGCAAATTTACCTCCCCATTGCCGAGGTCTCGGTGAACGCCTTTCTCCTTTTGGGACTTGGCGGAATGGTGGGCGTGCTTTCCGGTATGTTCGGTGTGGGTGGCGGATTTTTGATGACGCCCCTGTTGTTTTTCATCGGCATTCCCCCGGCAGTGGCCGTGGCGACCGAAGCCAACCAGATTGTTGCATCGTCGTTTTCCGGTGTGCTTGCGCATGTGAGGCGCAAGTCAGTCGATTTTCGCATGGGAACGGTATTGCTGATTGGTGGCCTGATCGGGGCCGCACTTGGCGTGCAATTGTTCAATACACTGAAGGCGATGGGTCAGGTCGATCTTCTTGTGCGGCTTTGCTACGTGATTTTCCTTGGGATTATCGGTGGCTTGATGTTCGTCGAAAGCCTCAATGCAATTCTGAAGACGCGCAGTGGCAAGCCACCGGCGCGCAAGCGGCACAATTGGATCCACAATCTTCCGTTCAAAATGAAGTTCCGCACGTCGGGTCTTTATATCTCGATCATTCCGCCGCTTATCGTCGGTGTGCTGGTTGGTATCCTTGCGGCCATTATGGGTGTCGGCGGCGGTTTTATCATGGTTCCGGCGATGATTTATCTGCTGGGCATGCCGACGAAGGTTGTTGTTGGAACCTCGCTGTTTCAGATCATTTTCGTCACCGGTTTTACCACGCTTTTGCACGCCACGACGAACTTTACGGTTGATGTCGTTTTGGCGGTGCTTCTTTTGGTTGGCGGCGTGATAGGCGCACAGATCGGTACGCGGATCGGTGCCAAGCTTCCGGCCGAGCAATTGCGAATTTTGCTGGCGGGTATGGTGCTCTTAGTTTGCGGCAAGCTGGCGTTTGATCTTTTGGTCATGCCGTCTGAATTGTACTCTCTTGGCGCGGCGGGGGGACATTGATGACCCGCCTTCTCTGCCTTTTGCTGATGTTCGCGCTTCCGGTGCAGGCAGAGGAAGTTGTTGCTGGACTGAGCCAGGATTCTATCCAGATCACGACGAATTTTGACGGATCGGAGATCTTGATCTTTGGAGCGGTCAAACGATCGGCGGCCCTTCCGGCGGGGCCACCTCTTGAGGTGATCATCACTGTGGAAGGCCCGTCTGCACCGATCACGATCAGGCGCAAAGATAAGAGATTTGGCATCTGGGTGAACAACGCGGCCGTCGAAGTGGATGAGGCGCCGTCGTACTATGCTGTTGCGACTTCCGCGCCCTGGGCGGATGTCGTTCTTGATACAGAAGACTTGCGGCACAGCATTTCGATTGATCGCGCGATTCGTGCAGTTGGCCTGGATCGCGAAGACGGTGGTACGTTTATTGAGGCGTTGATCCGAATCAAGGAATCGCAAGATGCCTATCTGAATGCGTTCGGAACCGTTGAGGTCAACGAAGAGACACTGTTTAAAACGACAATCAAACTGCCAGCGAACCTGACTGAAGGCGACTATACAGCCAGATTTTTCATAACTCGTGGCGGCAACGTCTTGGATGTGCATGAGACGTCAATTGATGTGCGCAAAGTCGGTATGGAGCAATTCCTGTTCAACCTCTCGCGACAACAGCCGCTGATTTATGGCCTGATGTCACTTGCAATTGCGATTTTCGCGGGTTGGGCGGCGTCGGCAGTGTTTCGGTATATCCGTTTCTAGCCGACGGCCCTGTTCAGGGGCTCTGCCCCAGCGCTGCGCGCTCCCCCGAGGTACTTTTCGAAAGGGTGAATGGGTGTCGTGTCAACCGCGGCCGACGTAGGGCATTTTGGTTGCGATTATTGTCATGAACTGGACATTGGTTTCGAGCGGCAGATCCGCCATATGCAAGACCGCGCGCGCGGCGTCGCCGACGTCCATGACAGGGTTCGGTTCGTGGCCTTCAGCGACGAGGCTTTCATTCATCGCCGTCACCATTGGTGTTGCAGCGTTGCCGATATCTATTTGCCCGCAGGCTATGTCAAAGGAACGCCCGTCAAGGCTGAGTTGACGCGTAAGCCCGGTGATGGCGTGCTTTGTCGTCGTGTAACAAAGCATTTTCGGGCGCGGTGAATGCGCCGAAATTGAACCATTGTTTATGATGCGCCCACCTTGTGGAGATTGCGCACGCATCTGGCGAAAGGCTGCACGCGCGGCGAGGAACATGCCTGTTAGGTTTACACTCACAACGTCTTGGAACTGATCAAGAGTTATTTCATCGATGGTCGCCTGAGGGCCGGAGATGCCAGCATTGTTGAACATTGCGTCAAGGCGGCCTGCTCGCTTTGAAAAGGCCGCGAAAGCTGCGCTGACTTCGGTTTCGTTCGTGATATCGGCGGGCAGAGGAATGGCCGTGTCGTATTGATTGGCGATGTCTTCGAGGACATCTGCACGCCGCGCCAACAGGCCCACGGTCCAGCCAGCGTTCAGGAATTCAATGGCGGTGGCGTATCCGATGCCTGAGGATGCACCGGTGATCAGGATGGATTTTGTCATGAGGTCTCCGCTGAAGTGAGTTCAAAAGGGGCGGCTGGTTGGCTGAGATCGCTTGTGCTTAGCGGGCGTGTGGGACGCGCGAGACGATAGCGTGTGACCCAGTGAAGTCGTGTTTCAGCGCGGGTAATCGCAACGTAAGCCAGGCGTTTCCAGAGCGGGATGCCCGCTTCAACCCGGCCCGCGCGACTGGCTGCGTAGAGGTCTGGTGCGAAGACTTGCACCTCGGGCCATTGCGATCCTTGCGCCTTGTGGATTGTAACGGCTGCACCATGCAAGAACGCCGCCCCCATATTGGCCGCGAAGGGGATCGATGGCTCTTCTTCATCGGGGATTTCAATCTTGACGATGGATGCAGCCGAGACCTGTGGCTCGAGCGCACCGATCACGTGCAGGCGCGAAAACCCGGCCCGCTTGCCGGGGCCAAGATAGATGACTTGCGCGCCTTTGATCAGGCCGCGCGCTTCGAGATCGAGGCGTTTCTTGCGGTGTTTGAGAGGCAGTTCGATGCCGTCACAGACCAGCGGCTCACCGGGCAAAAGCCCTTCTGCGGGGGCCTCGAACGCCGCGCGAAAGGCGTGGATCAGGCGAATGCGGGTTGCATTGCGCCAGACCAGAACGGGAGATCGCGCCATCATATCGGCGTCGACCCGTTCAGCGACAACGACGCGGTCGTCGCTTTGTGAGGCCTCTTCGATCTGGCGTTCGAAGGCTTCAAACGACAAGCCATCGTCGCCGAGGGAGTGCGCAAGATCAAGGATCGGATTGCCAAGATCCTGACGGTGGATGCGGTTCAGGATCAGTTTTCGCGGTTCCGGCAGGTCTTCGAAAACCATTGACCCCGATTGATTGACAGGGGCAAGTTGCGCAGGATCACCGAACAAAACGAGAGTGGGGAAGATTTCCTTTAGATCTTCGAACTGGCGCTTGTCGAGCATCGATGCCTCGTCGACAAAGCCGATATCAAGCGGGTCGTCGCGTCTTTTCCATCCAAGGATGAAATCCGACCCCTTTAAGCCCGCCGTGGCCAAGGCACCGGGCACAGAGCGCACCTGTTGGTAATACGCCATGGCCCGATCAAGAGCGACGTCTGTCAAGCTTTCGACCTCTGGCCGATCTGCATTCCCGACAAGCCATTCCGCGATTTTCTCGTACTCAGGATCATACAGCGGCGTGTAAAGTATGCGGTGGATTGTGGTCGCTGCCACGCCCCGGTTGCGCAGGACGCTGGCGGCCTTGTTGGTGGGGGCAAGGATGGCGATCGTACGGCGGTCTTTGCGCCGCCTGCTTTCGTAGTCGCCGGAAACGGTGTCGACGCCCGCTTCTGAAAGTGCCTCGGCGAGGCGGGCAAGCAACATGGTTTTACCGGAGCCCGCCTTGCCGATTATTGCCAATGCGTTGTCGCCGCCTTCGGTACGAGGCGTCGTCATGCTTTCTTCGATATCGACCCCGGCGGACCGCAAGACATCCGCGACGCGATCAAACGCGTCGGCCTGGTCTTCAGAGAATTGAACGAGGGTCACGGACATGGGCCAGACCCTAGCCCCCTCCCCGTTTGGGTACCAGTGAGATCAAGCGGAAATGGCGGTTTGACTGATCGTTGTTGGTGCCCCGAAGCTGCGGTCATACCAATGTTTGCTTAGCTCATCGGTGACGCCTGCGCGCGACAATAATCTTGGGCGCAGATCTGGCTCAAAGGCCCAAAGTCCGACGCTAGTCGCCTCGCGTCCCAGGCCCGCAGTTCCCAATATTGTCGGCCCCCAACCAAGGCGCGCATAAATGCGCACCATACGTGCATCGAAGACGCCCACAGAATGCGAGAGATGGTTCGCAAGACCAAGCTCCATGCCTCCTAGCATCAGGGCTGCAGACACTTGTGGCAGCGCGCCGGGGGCGAGGCAAAATCGGGTGCATTCCCAGATGAACGGGCTGCGGATTTCGACACCATCTGTCAGATGTAAAAAGTGATCGTTGATCATGGTATCGCCAGTTGTTGGCAGAAACCGCATCGAGCCACCGTGGCGGCCGAGGCTGTCTTCCCAGATCACGTAAAGCGGGTTCATCCCGTCGTAATCGTCGCGTTCTGTTCCATCATCTTGCAACGTGACGTCCCATCCGAGCCGTTGGTGGAACTGAGCGGCGCGATCGACAAACATTGAGCGGGCAAGGCGCGGGAAACGGTGAAGATCGTCGGCATAAATATAGCGAAGCATTTGGTCCCTCCATCATGCAATGTGGAGGAAGTGCTATGCGGCGATCCTTAACGCCTTCGCATCGACGCGCGCGGCGCAGTTATCAAATGACTAACAACCCGTGACTAAGTGCGCGCGCAACGGCATGGGTTGTGTTCATCGCAGTGAGTTTGAACCGTGCGCTTTCGATATAGACCCGCAGCGTATGTTCCGAGATCGATAGGCTATCCGCCGCCTGCGCCCGATTGTAGCCCATCGCGAGCATGGTAAGTGCATCGGTTTCGCGAGGGCTGAGATTGACTGCCTTGACCTGATCCGTGCCGCGTTCAAGTTCGAGCGCTTTTTGGTTCACGAAATGAGATACAAGGAGAAGGTTACGCGTGTGTTTCTGGGTGTAACTTGCCCATTTTTCATCGGATGCATTTCCCGATACGGTGAACAACGCAAATTGCCCCGACGGCCCGCGTATGGGGACCGAGAACCCTTGGTTCCCGATGCCGTTATCGACGGCTTCACCCATGAAATTCCGCGCATTCTTACCTGACCAATCCAAACGCTTCCAATCAATCGGGTGGAAGCGTCGATAGCAGGCCTGCACGACCGGATCGATGCGTGCGTAGTCCTTTTCAAGATAGTGTTGCACCCATTCTGGAGAATAGGTCAAAGCAGCGTATTGTTCGCCGGTGGAATTGACCGAGTGATAAACGACATGCTCGACGTCGAGCGCATCCCTTAGGGCAACGACATGGTCGTTCAGCTCATCAAGCGTTGTGACCCCCTGAAGTTGCTCGATGTAAGAGTCCAACATTTCCTGTGTCCCGTCCCGCATTGGTAAGCGACACCCCGTGGGCCGTGCCCAAATCCGTCTCGGCAACTTCAGAGGCCAGGATCAATTGTCGTTCAAGTTCCGACAGTCCGTTCTGTTCTGCAAAGGTCGCCAAATCCGCTAAGACATCGATTATCCATTTGTTCGCCATCTTGGACTCTCTTTTTCAAAGGTTAATGAAGTGTTAATACAACCTTAGCATGTATGTCTTTTTGTGGACATTCACCGAATTCCACTCCCCTAAAATAGGGAGACGGCTCTCTTCAAGCTATTGGAATAGAAAGAACCCGCCACTTTCCGACGGGTTCTGAAGGTCAAAATCTAGCGGCAAGATGTTCGTTTAAAATTATGGAAACAAACAATTTCCTATTTGGAAACACTCGCCTCGATGGTGTCCTCGAGAGTTCTCAATCCAGTACGCGGCGATTGTACCAGCACCGCCATGTTGCCCGGCTTGTGCTCATTTCGCAGCATCTTCATGTGCGCTGCAGGCAGTTCAGACCATGTGAAAACTTCAGACATGCAAGGATCGAGGCGACGTTCGACCATCAGCTTGTTGGCAGCACTTGCCTGCTTGAGATGCGCAAAGTGGCTTCCTTGCAGCCGCTTTTGGTGCATCCACATGTAGCGCACATCAAACGTACAGTTGAATCCGGAAGTTCCGGCGCAAATGACGACCATTCCGCCTTTTTTCACAACGAATGTCGACACAGGGAAAGTCGCTTC
>JARFRG010000093.1 GCA_029287375.1 Boseongicola sp.
TCACAATGGATACAAACGACACCAAGATCATCGCAGAACTTCGGCGCAACGCCCGGATTTCACTGTCCGCTCTCGCGTCTCAGGTGGGGCTCTCGCGCGTCACAGTTCGTTTGCGTATGTCGCGACTTCAGGCCGAGGGGGATATTATCGGCTACACAGTTATTCTCGCGGACGATATCCGCGAACATCCCGTGCGCGGCCTGATGATGCTGGGAATTGAAGGCAAAGGTACTGACCGGATATCGCGCGCGCTTCGCGGGATCACCGCGGTCCAGGCGCTGCACTCTACAAATGGAAAATGGGATCTGATTGTCGAATTGGGAACTGAATCGCTTAGTGACTTGGATAAAGTGTTGGCGAAGATCCGAAAACTCGATGGCGTTGCGACAAGTGAAACCAATCTGCTCCTCGCGACCCAAATGACCACGAAACGACCCACCACTTCTGCCTGAGGCTGCGACCCTGAAGCAAGCAGAGGCCTTTTCGGATCATGCTTCGGCAATCACTTCTCCGCTCCAATCTTTTGGCACATCGAGCGATGCGGTCTGAGATCTCATGTCACCCCAAGACTGTTTCAGTCCAGAATCTCACGCAATGTCCGCGCCAATTCCTTCAGGCCGTACGGCTTTCGAAGCGTCGGGTAGTCAGCCTCGCTGGTGCCTCCGTTGAGGTCAACTCCTTTTGCGTAACCTGTCGCCAAAAGGATTTTTACGTCTGGTCTTAAGACCAGCGCTTGTCTCGCGACATCAAATCCAGTCATCCCGCCCGGCATAACGACGTCAGACAAGACGAGGTCAATGTCCTTTCGCTGTTTTAGAATTTCCATCGCGCGTGGACCGTCCGAAGCGGCGACAACTTTGTAGCGCAATTCTTCAAGGCGGGTCACAGTCAAGCGCCGCACTTTTGGATCATCTTCGACCACAAGGATCGTTTCAGACCCGGTTTCCGATGCTTGCTCGTGCGGCGCGGCTTTCATGGCGCCTTCACCATCCATATCGACAGGCAGGAAAAGATTGATAGTGGTTCCCTGTCCAACCTCGCTGTAGATCGCCAAATGCCCGCCGGATTGTTTGGCAAAGCCGTACACCATGCTAAGACCCAAGCCCGATCCAGCCCCCGGACCTTTCGTGGTGAAAAACGGCTCGAAGACTCGCGATTGCGTTTCAGGAGTCATCCCCGTACCCGTGTCAGTCACAGACAAACAAACATAATCCCCCGGCGTGACATCAATCTGCGTGGCCGCGAAGTCAGCATCAAGCGCCACATTCCGTGTTTCCAAAGTGAGCGTTCCACCATCCGGCATCGCGTCGCGCGCATTGATCGCCAAATTCAGGATCGCACTTTCGATCTGGCCGGGGTCTGCCCGCGTTGCACGAAGGTCGGTGGCAAGCCGGGTTTCAACGCCAATCCGTGCACTCAGCGTCCGCTCAAGGATTGGCAGTATCGTTTTGACCAGATCATTCAATGCAACACTTTCGGGCGCGAGGGACTGACTTTTCGAGAATGATAAGAGCTGACTGGTGAGCGCAGCACCAATATTTGACGCCTCCAATGCCTGATTGATCAGTTCATGCAGCTTGGCATCATCGGTCCGCATCTCAATGAGTTCCAGATTGCCGATCACGACCGTCAGAAGATTGTTGAAGTCATGCGCCAGACCGCCGGTTAACTGCCCAACAGCCTCCATCTTTTGAGCGCGTTGCAATTCAGCTTGCCATTTTTTGTCCGTCGTCAGATCGTGCATGACACCTAGGAAATGGCGCGCGCCGTTTAACTCCAATTCAGATACCATCAGGCGGATCGGGACTCGGGAACCATCTTTGCGGCTCGCATCCATCTCACGTCCGATACCAATTATCTTCTTTTCACCGGTCCTGATATAGTGCCCAAGATAGCCATCATGCCTGCCACGGTCGGGTTCTGGCATAAGCATACTGACGTTCTCGCCAATCACCTCCTTGGATTTGTACCCGAAAATATCCTCTGCACCGGGATTAAAACTGCCGACAATTCCGCTCTCGTCAATCGTCACAATCGCTTCAGGGGCGGCTTGGAGGATGGCGCTAAGCCGCGCTTCGCGGTCCATTATGGCTTGCTGCGCCTTCTTGCGGTCCGTGATATCTTCCACCGCTAGCAAAATACATTCTTCGCCTTTTGGCCGCCCTTCGATCCTGCGGGCATTGAGCAGCATCTCTCTGCGTCCAAGTCGATCCGTATCCAGCTGCAGATCAAAGGCCTCGACCGTCGCGTTCTCAGGCAGGACAGTATCCAGCAATTCATGGAGCCGCGGGACGTCCCATTGCCGATCTTGAATCGAGAACAGGTTTTTGCCGACGACACCTGTCTGGCCCTTTTCGAACATTCGGTTGAATGATCGGCTGGCTGAGAGAATATTGAAAGCGCCGTCAAGCACCAGCATTGGTTCGCGAACGGTACCGATAATGCTCTCAGCGATCTCCCGGGCGGTGGACGTTTCGCGCTGCAGAGCTTTTAGGTCCGACACCTCAGAAAATGTCACCACGACGCCATCAATCTTACCGCTTTGCGTTCGGTACGGAAGGATGCGACGCACGAACCACCGTCCGTCGTCACTTTCAATCTCACATTCGGCTGAAACAAGTGTTTCAAGGACGGTTTCGGCATCCTTAAGCAGGTCCGGATCCTTGACCTTTCCGGTGATGTCGCTGAATGGACGCCCGATATCCTTGCTAATCAAATTGAATAGCTCGCGAGTTGCGGGCGTAAATCTCATGATTTTGAATTCTGCGTCAAGAAACAGCGTGGCAATGCCCGAGCTGGACAGCAGGTTAGTGAGGTCATCCGACATTCGACGCTCATCGTCGATCTTCTGCTGAAGCTGGGTGTTGAGCGTTGTCAGCTCTTCATTGAGCGATTGCAGCTCTTCTTTTGATGTCTCCAGCTCTTCGTTTGTCGACTGGAACTCTTCGTTCATCGACATGGCTTCTTCGTTGACGGCCTTCAGCTCTTCCGTGGAACGCTCATAGTCACTGATGGTAGAACGCAGGTCCGCCCGGGTCGTTTCAAGTTCTTGTTCCAACTGGCGGTTCGTTTCTGAACTGGGCTTGTCCGGTGCAGAAGCAATCGCCGTCATGGGGTGGTCAGCCAGTGTCACCAGGAACAACTTGCTTTCGTCAAGCGTCACGGGATGCACTTGGATCGTCACCCCAACCCTTTCATTTCCGCGCGTGATCGTGGCATTTTCTTTGGCCACCGTATCTTCCGTTCGCGCCGTCCGAATGGCGTTCCTCAAGCGCGAGCGAAGTCCCTGCCGCGCCATCGCCAACAGGTCACGGCTGCTTTCTCCGGATGGTAACCTAAGGTAGCTATCGGTGGGGCCTTCAAAATAGAGAGCCTCTGATTGGGCGTTGATAAGAACGGCTGCGGGGGCATAGTGACGGACAAGAAGGCTTTGGCTCAACTCCGCCAGATTATTGCCAGCGACTTGGGACTGCTTGCGGATCGGACCAATAGCGGTATTTGCGAAGGTGCGTTGCACAACCGGGAAATCAAACGCGCGTCTGCGCGCCTGACCCACGCGTTTGAAAACACGATATTTTTTTGACAATGGCTGAAAAAGAGCGGCGTGATTGCCTGTTGTCTCGGACATGCCCAAAAACAGAATGCCACCGCTATTGAGCGCAAAGTGAAACATCTGAATGACGCGTTCTTGCGCATCAGGTGTCAAATAGATCATCAAATTGCGGCACGAGATCAGGTCAAGTTTAGAGAAAGGCGAGTCTGACAGGATGTTCTGATTTGCGAAGACAACCGTGTCACGTAGTTCCGGCGTCACGCGATAGCTGTGGTCCTCTTTGGTGAAAAACCGCCTCAATCGAGCCGCGGAAACATCTTCAGCAATGGAATCCGGATAAACACCGTTCCGAGCAATCGCCAATGCCCGTTCATCGACGTCGGAAGCAAAGACCTGCAGCTTTACATCTTTGCGAAGAGACGAGATCTTCTCGATAATCAGCATAGCCAGCGAATAGGCTTCCTCGCCCGTGGCGCATCCCGGCACCCATATCCTGACCGGATGCCCTGCGTCGTGGGATTTGACCAACTCTTCAAGAACAGTTTTTTCCAGATGTTCAAATGACTCTGCATCCCGGAAGAAGGAGGTGACGCTGATCAGGATGTCCGCACAAAGATTTTGCGCCTCCTCGGCCGAGTCCTTCAAAAGCGCGAGGTAGTCTCCCGAATTCTCCATATGTCGCAGCGCCATCCGCCGCTCAATCCGACGCAGCAAAGTGCCATTTTTGTAAAGGCTAAAGTCGATAGGTGAATGGTCTTTCAAAACAGCGATGATCTGATCCAGAGAACCCTTGGCATTCTCGCCAAGCACCTTTTTGGCCCTGCCATTTTGAACAAATGGGTGCTGGATATAGCTAACGATGATGTCGGGCATCTTGATGGTCGCGACAACATGATCGACCGCTCCGGTCGCAATTGCGCTACGGGGCATACCTTCATGGGGGGCTTCGCGCGGTTCTTGCACCAAAACGATACCACCCTGTTCCTTAATATCGCGAACGGCCGCAGACCCGTCGCTGCCGGTGCCAGACAGGATCACTGCGATGGCATTTTGACCCAGATCTTTGGCCAAGGAACGCAAGAACAGGTCAATCGGCAGGCGCGTACCACGGCGGTCTTTTGGTTCAGATAAATGCAATACCCCGTTTTTGATCTCCAGGTATTTGTTCGGCGGAATAACATAGACATGATCAGGCCGTACTCTGACCCGGTGTTCGGCGAGTTTAACCGGCATGTTCGTGTGCATGGCCAAAAGGTCAGCCATATGGCTCTTGTGATCCGGGTCTACATGGTGGACCAACACAAACGCTGCACCAGTATCGGATGGAACTGCATCCAAAAACGAACTGTAGGCCTGCAAGCCACCCGCAGAGGCTCCCAACCCGACGACGGGAACAGAAAAGTCAGGATTTTCAGTTTCTTCGCTCTGGGCCGCCGCAGAACGGGTTGGCCGAGACTGACCCTTATTAGCCGTTTTTCTTGTCGTTCGCGCCATGATATCTCGAATTCGCGCCTCGATGTTCGAGTGGTGGTTCTGTTGTGAGACGACCGCGTGCTTTTTAGCTTTTCACGCATCAAGAAGACCACCTCAGTTGAGACTAGTAAAGCTAAACTGAAGCTTTTTGATTGACGCGCATCAATTCCAAGTGAGGCTCTTTCCAACCATTACGAATAACTCCCTATAAGTACCGGGACGCCGTCCTAAAGCCGCGCCAAGACGGCGTCAGCGTGCCGCCGATATAATTATGTCTCATGGCTGATCCGGATCCCGCGCTTTTTGTTACTAGGGAGGGTTGGAAAGCAGACCACCGGCCTCATCGCGAATTCTTTCGACATGACCGTCAATTGCACTCTTCCCACCCCGCTTTGTCGCGCCCGCCGTTTTGTTTCGCACACCGGTTACGGCCCGTTTGCCTGTTGAACCTGATGCGGTAAGCGCTAGCTTTGGTGTTGGTTTGAATTTCCCATGAGGGTCACGAAATGGCGACGTACTCCCCCCCGAGAACCTGGACATGGGACGACGAAAACGGCGGTGAATTTGCAAGCATCAATCGGCCAATTGCAGGGGCGACACATGAAAAGATGCTGCCCGTTGGCCAGCATCCCTTGCAGCTTTACTCTCAGGGAACGCCAAACGGCATCAAGGTCACTGTGCTTCTGGAAGAACTGTTAGAGGCGGGTCACAACGCTGAATATGACGCCTGGCTGATCAAGATCAACGACGGCGATCAGTTCGGCTCTGGATTTGTCGAACTGAACCCCAACTCGAAAATCCCCGCTATGCTGGACCGCAGAACGGGCGATCGCGTCTTTGAATCCGGTGCGATCCTACTTTATCTTGCCGAGAGCTTCTCCGCGTTTCTCCCTACCTCAGGCGCGGGACGTACCGAAGCGCTTAACTGGCTTTTCTGGCTACAGGGATCAGCCCCGTATCTTGGCGGTGGTTTCGGACACTTCTACAAATATGCGCCTGAGAAAATGGAATATCCGATCAGCCGGTACACAATGGAAGTAAAGCGCCAACTCGACGTGCTCGACCGAAACCTGTCTTCGCGCCGCTATCTCGCGGGCGACGACTATACCATCGCGGACATGGCAACCGCCCCGTGGTATGGAAACGCCGTGCAAGGA
>JARFRG010000205.1 GCA_029287375.1 Boseongicola sp.
ACTCCTAATCTCAGTGGCGAGACCCTAGGCAGGGGGGCAAAGGGCGTCAACAGTGAAATTTGCATTTCTTGCGTTTCGAGGGGCTAGAACGAAACTTTTCGCGTTTTTAATGCGAGGCCGTAGCATAGCCGTTTTTCTGTCCCCTAAGATGCTCTATGACCCACTTTATGGAAAGTAGGTCACATTCGCGCCAAGACGCCCCGCGCTTCAGAAGGTTGTCGTTCTTTGGATGGGGCGTGGTGACTTGGCGGGTATTGCAACGCGTGGGTTCTGATCAACTGGGGCTGTTTGCCGCTGGCGTTGCATTCTACGCACTTCTTGCAGTTTTCCCCGCAATAGCAGCGCTGACCGCGCTTGCGGGCCTTTTTGCGGATGCCGATGAGGTTGTCATACAGCTTCAGTCCTTCACACAACTTCTGCCGGATGAAGCGGCGCTTATTTTGGTCAATCAGGCCAACACAGTTGTCGGTTCTTCCGAGCAGGGGTTGTCGGTGGCGCTTGGTCTTGGTGTCGGCTTTGCGATTTACTTGTCCGCACGTGCCACGACAAGCCTGATCCATGGATTGAACGTGGCCTACGAAGAGCAGGAGACCCGGCGGTTTCTTGGCTATTGGGCAAGCGTTATTCTCTTGACGGCGGCGCTTTTGCTCGGCGCTGTATTGTTGGCTTTGCTTTTAATTGGCCTGCCAACCGCGCTTGCATTCATCCCGGTCGATCTTGAGACCGAACAGCTTCTGGTCGTCTCGCGCTGGGTTCTTGTGGCCGTCGTCGTGATCGCCGGAATGTCGATCCTGTATCGCTGGGGTCCGGCGCGAGGGGTTGCGCATTGGAAATGGCTGACGCCGGGTACTCTGGTGTCCAGTTTACTTTGGTTCGTGGGGACCTTGGGATTCTCGATCTATGTCGCGAATTTCGGAAACTATAACCAGACCTTCGGCAGTCTGGGTGGTGTGATCATACTTTTGACGTGGCTCTGGTTGTCAGCTTTCATTGTTCTTTTGGGCGCTCTCTTGGACGCGGAAGCAGAAAAACAATTGCGGATTGAAAACACTGAGGTCGCAAAGACCGAGCGACAAACCTCGTAGAAAGGTAGCGTCCGGTTTCTAAATGCGCCCGGTTCCCTGCAATACGCCGTGCTCCAACGCGTATCGGGTTAGTCCCGCGGTCGAACTGATGCCAAGTTTGCGTTTGATGTTTTTGCGATGAGTTTCGACCGTATGGATAGAGATCTCGAGGGCTTCGGCGACCTCGCGGTTTGAATTCCCCTGCGCAAGTTGCAGTAGAACAGTTTGTTCCCGAGACGTTAGCGTTTCGCGGCCATCCGAGATCCTTGGGCTGTACGATGATTTCGCGCCAGTACACATGTAAGTGCCGCCCGCCATCACGGCGTCTATCGCGGTTTTGATCTCGTCGGTGGGGACATCCTTCAGGATATACCCTTTGGCCCCATGGCTCATCGCTGTCGAAATATACTCAGGACTGTCATGCATGCTGAGGATGACGACATGGATTTGCGGCTGACGTTCAAGGATCATCTCTGTGGCGGCCAGTCCGGTGACGCCCGGCATGTTCAGATCAAGAAGGACAACGTCCGGCTTTAAGAGATCAGCCTGTGCAACCGCCGCCTGGCCGTCCGACAATGTCGCGACGACCTTTATGTCGCTATAGGTTTCGAGAATGGCCTCGATCCCCTCGGCCACCATGGCATGATCGTCAACGATCATTACGCGAACGGCATCACTCATGCACTTTCCCTCATTGTCGAATCCGGGCGCAACAAATGGGTCAACGGCACGTCGGCCTCGATAACTGTCCCCGAAGACGAGGATAAAATCCGCAGGGTTCCATCCAGTTGCGCGATCCGCTCTTCCATATTGCGCAGACCCAACCCACCCCTTGCGCGGTCGGGATGAAAGCCGGTGCCATTGTCTTGCACGCGCAGCGTGGCGCCTGTCTTGTGACCAAAAATTCTCACTTTGACTTCGCTCGCGGCGGCGTGCCGTTCGATATTGGTCAGCGCTTCCTGGGCGACGCGGAACAGGGCAGTTTTGGCGTCGTCGTCCAGGCGATTGCGAAACACCACGGTTTCAAGATCGGTGGCAATTCCGGTCCGATCCGTGAATTCATCCGTCAACGTCTTGATGGCCGGCCCGAGACCCAGATCATCAAGCGTTCCGGGTCGCAAATCGCGACTGATCCGACGGACCTCCTGAATTGCAGTTGTCAAATTCGCGATCCCTTTCTCAAGGCTGTCGGCCACGCGAGAGTCGCCAAGCGTCAACCGCCTTTTGGTCAAATCAAACGCATAGCGTGCGCTCACCAGAATTTGGCTGATCCCGTCATGAAGTTCCCGCGCGACCCGCCCGCGCTCTTCTTCCTGCGTGTCGATGATCCGTTGGGTCAATTGTTTCAGCCGTGCATCTGCCAAGGTACGTTCACGGATATTCACCCAAAGCCCTGCCACGAAGACAAGCAGAAGGGCGGCCGCCGTTATGGCCCCGATATAGACAAACGTGCGTTGAATTCGCTGTTCCACACCGGCGCGCGCTGACGCAACCGTCGTGCGAATGTCGTCGATGAAGATGCCGGTCCCCAACACCCATCGCCAATCCTGCAAGCCGATCACATAGGTGACCATCTCGGCCTGCTCACCGGTTGTCGGCTTGAACCACAAATGCGAATGATAGCCGCCACCCGAGCGTGCAACGCGAATGAACTCGGACGTGATCGGCACGCCGTTTGCGTCTTCGAGGCCCAGCCAGTTCTCGTTGATCAACTGGGTTTGCCGGGGTGCCACAAGGTTCTTTCCATCATAGTCAAAGACAAAGAAATAGCCGTCCTGACCATAGATCATCGCGGCAAGGGTCTGCATGACCTGACGTTGTGCGTCTTCATCCTCGGGCAGGGCGTTGCCGTAGGTCGCGCCAATGGCGGTGCGCGCAATCGAGATGTAATTGCGCAGCTCATCTTTCTTGGCTTCCAGCAATTGCACTTCCAATGAAGCGATCTCGCGCTCAGCCAGCGCACGCGATTGCAGGGTGACAAGAACGGCGATTGCCCCCATCGCCAGCAGCAAAGGCGCCGCCGCCATCAAAAAGAACTTGAGGCGATAACGACGTGTCAGATGTTTGTCGTTGATGCGGACTTGATCCGGCATGATGTTCTCCCACCTCACGAATCGCAGTTTGATTGCGCCGCGACAAGCGAATTCCAAATTGGCATTGTCCGGAAATCGACCACAAAACGCCCGACCTGCTGAAAAAATCACCGGAAGTGGGTATTTTACTTTTTCAGAGGTGGGGCTAGTGTCCGCAACACTTGCAACGATCCGTCTGCCTTTCGGGGTGGACTGTTTCACATGGGAGGAAATAACCACAT
>JARFRG010000219.1 GCA_029287375.1 Boseongicola sp.
CCTCCGTCGGGCGCGGGGCCGATTGTTGAGGCGTTCTGACCAAGTGCGTGAAAAGCGCGGGCGATGTGGGGTCGGGTGATACCGGGGATGTCGGCGCCGATGACAAGGGTTGGCCCCGCTGTAGAGCGGAGCATGCGCGCCATGCGGTCGCCAAGGGTTCCGGGGCCTTGCGGCAAACGCGGGATATCTTCGGGCCAGACGCGGCTTTGCAGGCCTTCGCGGTCGGGTGAGACTGCAAGGATGATGTGCCAGCGGGGATCACGCAGGCGGCGGATCAATGTGCGGGTTTGATGGCGGAACCACCATGCGGCAGGGATCATGCCGATGTCGCGGCCAAGTCTTGTTTTCACGCGGCTTGGGCGTGGTTCTTTGACCATGATGACCAGCGTTTTCCGTCTCACAGGACTCGGACCATCTCCTGATGCGGCAGGCCTGCATCGAGGAACGTGTCGCCTTCGGGAGTAAAGCCCAGCGCCGTGTAAAACCCCACCGCGTCGGTCTGGGCGCCAAGGCGCGCCTCGTTAAGATGCGGGCGGCGGGCGATTTCTTCGAGGGCTGCCCGGACCAGCGCGGTGCCGATGCCTTTTTTGCGATGCTCGATCAGAACAGCAAGGCGTCCGATTTTGCCTGTCACGCCCTTCTCAAGAATACGCGCGGTGCCGACCGGGGTGCCGTTCTCGGTGGCGAGTAGTTGGGTCGCAACGTCATCCATCCCGTCGATGTCTTCTTCAAGCGCTATTCCTTGTTCAACGACGAAGACCAATTTGCGGATGCGGTGGCACGCGGCGATATCGCGGGTGACAGTGATCTCGGGCATGTGGTTCAACTTGCGAAATAGTCGGCAAGAATGCGGCCGTAGATCGCCTTGAGGCCGTGAATATCGGCGATTTCCACGCGCTCGTCGACCTGATGCATCGTCTGCCCAACAAGGCCAAATTCCACCACCGGGCAATGAGATTTGACGAAGCGGGCATCGGAGGTGCCGCCAGTGGTGGACAATTCAGGGGTGAGGCCGGTTTCGGTTCTGATCGCATTGGCGATGAGGTCGGACAATGGGCCGGGTGGCGTCACGAAGCTTTCGCCGGAGACCTGTGTTTTCAGCGCAATGTCGATGCCGGTTTCGGTCGCGAGGGCGGCGGCCTGTTCTTTGAGCCATGCCGTCAGAGTTTCGGATGTGTGCGTGTCGTTGAAACGAATGTTGACGGTCGCCCGGCAGGCGGCAGGGATTACATTGTTGGCTGGATTGCCGGTGTCAAAGGTGGTGACGGCAAGCGTGGAGGCATCAAAATGGCCGGTGCCTTTGTCCAGTTGGTGACTGGCGAGACGATCCATGAGGCGGGCAAGTGCCGGAACCGGGTTTTTTGCGCGGTGCGGGTAGGCGGAATGGCCCTGGACACCCGTCGCCGTGAAATACCCCGTCATCGAGCCGCGACGACCGATCTTGATGGTGTCGCCCAGCGTATTCGGACAGGTGGGTTCGCCAACAAGACAAACATCCATCGCCTCACCGTTGGCGTCCATCCAGTCGAGAATAGCGCGCGTGCCGTCGATGCCCGGACCTTCTTCGTCGCCGGTGATGGTTATGAGGATCGCGCCGTCGTTCGGGTTTGATCGGGCGCGATCAATCGCAGCAGCCACGAAGGCGGCCACGCCGGACTTCATGTCAGCCGCGCCACGTCCGAACATGGTGCCACCGTCAATATGTGCGCTGAACGGTGGATGGGTCCAGTCCGCCGGATCACCAGCGGGGACAACATCGGTGTGTCCGTTAAAGCCAAAGGTTTTGGCGTGACCTTTTGGACCGAACCGCGCAACAAGATTGGAAACCTCGCCTCTGTCAGCGCGGAAAGTTTCGAACCCGGCGTCGTTCAGCAGATCTTCAAGAAGCGGAATGGCACCTGCGTCCCGAGGAGTTACGGAATCGCATTTAATCAGGCGGGCGGTAAGGTCGGCGGGATCAATGGACATGGGGCTTAGCTACAATGAGGACGCCGCGACTTCAACGCAGGGTACGCGCGAGAATTGCGGCGGCGGTGTCAGGCAATTGCGAGGCGTGATCAATAAGAGCGGCCGCCCCTTGCCAGTCGTCAGGCGTGCCATATCCCCAACGTACAGCGATTGCGGACATGCCGACTTCGGCAGCGGCTCCCATATCGTGAGAGCGGTCGCCAACCATCACCGAGTTTTCCTTCGTTTCACCGGTTTGCTGAAGCGCATAGGCCAGCAGATCGCCTTTCCAGTTTCGGGTGCCATCAAGTTCGGGACCAAATTCAGCCGTCATAAAGGGCGCAAGGCCGAAATGCGCAGTGATCTGTGTCGCATATGCATGTGGCTTCGCAGTCATAAGGTACAGCCGATGTCCTGCATCGCGCATTGCCTCAAGCGCGGCGACAACACCGTCATACACCGCGGCGTCGTACATGCCCGATGCCGTGTAATGGGTCCGATAAGCTGCAAGTATCGGATCGGGATCAGCGATACCAAGCTTTGTAAAGCTGTCGATAAAGGGCGGACCGATCATCCAGGTCAAGTCCCCCGCCGCATGTTCGTCCATTCCGTGCAGCGTAAAGGCATGAGACAATGATCCGGTGATACCGGGCCGTGAGTCCATCAAGGTGCCATCGAGGTCCAGAAAAACAGCGGTCATTTCTTGTCCTTCTTCGACTTCTTGTCTTCGAAAAACGGGGTCATTTGGGCGACGATCACCGCGTTGTCCTGTAGGGCGCGTTGCATCAGGGCGCGTTCTTCGTCGTCGATCTCATGGCCCTCGGCTTCGCGTTCTTCAATGGTACCGTACCCTGTCACATCCAACGGCGCGACGTCGGCCTTTTTCAAAACGGCCACGGTTTCGCGCACGGCTTCTGCCTCGTCAACGCCAGTCGCATAGCAGATCAAAGCGCCACCAGTGGCACCTTTGGGCAGGCCGTCGCCGTCTTTGCGTCCGATCTGAACCAAAAGCGTAAAGACCTGCTGTGGTCGGGGGGTTTTCTCGTTTGCCATAAGTCTCATCTGTCAGACCGCGCAAAGGCGCGCAAGACGTCAGATCACAAGGCGAACGGGATCAATGGCACTGTGTCGGGCGCAGCAGGGCCGATGCCCGCGTCGCGCTCATACAGATAACGAAAGGCGGCCAGTGCGGGCCCCGAGACAGCATCCGCATGTGTCCACAATTGCCCTGCGGCTGCGGCATCCACCTCTGCGGTGATGGCCGCGACAAGGGCGCGCTCCCCGCTTCCATCAAGAATCTCCAGGACCGTATCGCGTGAATTGGTGAGGAAAAACGCCGGATCCGGTGCCGGATCAAGTTCGGTCCGTCCGGCCAACTCGGCCACACGAAAGCCGTTCATCAACGCACTGCGCGTTGGCCCATCGGCAAGCGCGTACTGCGCGTGAAACGCCTCCCAATTCCAAAAAAGCGTGTCAGGAGGATCGTCGGCCTGAAGCATGTCCGTCAAAACAAGCGCGGTCGCGTATAAAAACAACGGAAAATCGTCATCCGGCAATGCGGCGGCCAACAAGACCGAGGTATGGACTTCGAAATCGGCCGGGTGCCGAAAGCGGACACCATCAGCCACAATCCGGTCCAGCACATCCCCGCCTGGCCCGGCAGAGGATGGAAATCCGGCGATCAGCCTTGATTTGGTTTCTTCAGGCGCGCGGCGGACAAATGCCCGAAGATCACCAAGCGCCTGGCGGGTGCGGAAAATGTCCGCTGAACTCATAAACATATGACATGGATACCCAACCCGAGTGGCCACATCAGGGCGCGACCACGGCAATTGAGAGGTTTCATCGCGCCCTGATGATCTTCACTTTGGCCGGAAATACTCTTGGGGGTGAATTTGCCCGACAGGGCAAAAAGGGGGCAAACAGCCCCCCAATTCAAGATACGAATGCGCCGTCAGGCGCGCCTTTGGATCAGTCGCGCAACAACTCGTTGATCGCTGTTTTTGATCGGGTTCGCGCATCGACGCGCTTAACGATGACCGCGCAATACAAATTTACGCCATTCTTCGATGGCAACGATCCCGCGACGACAACCGAATAGGGCGGCACTTCGCCGTACATGACTTCGCCGGTGTCCCTGTCGACGATCTTGGTGGACTGTCCAATGAAAACGCCCATTCCCAAGACCGCTCCTTCGCGCACGATGCAGCCTTCGACGACTTCGGACCGCGCGCCAATAAAGCAATTGTCTTCGATGATTGTCGGGCCTGCCTGCATCGGCTCCAGAACGCCGCCGATGCCGACACCGCCGGACAGATGCACGTTCTTGCCGATTTGAGCGCAGGATCCGACGGTTGCCCAGGTATCGACCATCGTGCCGCTGTCAACATACGCGCCAAGATTGACGAACGACGGCATCAACACCACGCCCGGAGCAATATAGGCTGATTTGCGCACGACACAGTTTGGCACCGCGCGAAACCCGGCGGCACCCCACTCGGCGTCGCCCCAGTCTTTCCACTTGCTGTCGACCTTGTCCCACCAGGCACCGCCCTGAGCTGACCCTTCCTGGCGTTCCATATCCTTCAGCCGAAAGCCCAAAAGCACCGCTTTCTTCGCCCACTGGTTCACATGCCATGTGCCATCCTCGCCACGTTCGGCGACGCGCAGCTTTCCACCATCAAGGGCATTCAGCGTGTCTTCAATGGCTTCGCGCGTTTCGCCTGTTGTGGCGGGCGTGATCTGGTCGCGGGTTTCCCACGCGCTTTCGATGGCGGCTTCAAGCTGGGCGTTGGACATCTGATATTCCCCTTCGGTCTGGCGTTGTCGCGCCATGTAGCGCGCGCGGCACCAAAGGGCAATCAGTCGAAGGGGCCGGGCGCGGGATTTGCGCCGCACACAAGCACTGCGATGCTTTCCTTTGGCGATGGCGAATAGGCCCCCGAGATCAGCGCCGCCAGCGCTGTGGCTCCGGCCGGTTCGACCCATTGGCGACAGGTACGCCATAACAACGCCTGTGCTTCGGCGATGGCCTCGTCAGAGACGATGACCGTTTCGATGTCGTGTTCTTTGGCAAGGTCGAAACAAATCTGCCCGATACGCCGCGCACCAAGCGCATTGGCTGCAATCCCACCGACTTCGACATCGACGGGTTTGCCCGCAATTTGCGCGGTTTTCAACGTCGGGGCCAGTTCGGGTTCGACCGCAACGATGTTCCGACCGCCCTGAAGCCAAGCCAGAGCGCCCGCGATCAACCCGCCACCGCCAACCGCGATCAGCACCGTATCGGACGCGAGGTATTGCGATTCCCACTCGCGCATCAACGTCCCCTGCCCGGCCACCGTTGCAGGCGCATCGTAGGCGTGGATCTGCATCGCCCCTGTGTCGGCCTCGAACGCCTGCGCGGCGGCAAGGGCTTCGGCATAGGTGCCTGCCACGACATGAAGGTCTGCGCCCGTATCCCGGATCAAAGCGATCTTCGACGGCCCGGCAAACTCGGGGACATAGATCGTCGCCTTGTGACCAAGTGCGCGCGCCGCATAGGCCACAGCGGCCCCGTGATTACCACCGGACGCCGCGACGACGCCAGCTTGCGGCACGTCGCGCGAAAGCAGCGTGTTGAACGCACCGCGGACCTTGAAACTGCCGGTCAACTGGGTGTTTTCCAGTTTTAGTTCGATCTTGCGGCCTTTTATCAGGGTCGTGGTTTCAAGGATTGGCGTGCGGTGGACATGGTCTTCGATCCGGTCCCCGGCCTGCGCGATTTCTTTTGGTGTCGGGGCGTTCAAAGCAACCGTTTCCTTTGTTGGACAAGCCGCGCCCTTCCTGCCATGCAAAGGACCAAAGTGACAAGGAGCCGCCCCATGATGGACGACCAAAGAAGACGTTTTCGCGACGCGCATCAAGACATCGAAACCGCGCGCAGCATTCCCGACACACCGCAAACGCGGTCGCCATCCTATGCGCTTGCCTTTGCGGACCCGGATTTTCTGTGCCGGGACGAATTGCGCCCGGTCAGGCTCCAGCTTGAATTGCTGAAAACCGAAATGTTGATGGCGGAATACGGCATCACGTCCACTGTCGTCCTGTTTGGCGGTGCGCGCATTCCCGATCCGGAGAATAAGGATCAGGCGCGCACACAGACACTGGCGGATCTGTCCAGCTATTATGATGAGGCACGCACGTTCGCGCGGATCATCACCGAGCGTTCACTGGCGGAGGGCAAGGGCGAAAACGTCATCGTCACCGGCGGCGGACCGGGCGTGATGGAGGCAGGAAACCGCGGAGCGGACGATGCAGGCGGGGTGTCCATCGGCCTGAATATCGTGCTGCCGCACGAGCAGGCACCGAATTCCTATGTCACGCCGGATTTGGCGTTCAACTTCCACTACTTCGGCATCCGCAAAATGCATTTCCTGATGCGCGCCGCCGCAATCGCTGTCTTCCCCGGCGGTTTCGGCACGCTGGATGAATTGTTCGAGTCCCTGACGTTGATCCAGACCGGACGCATGGAGCGCGTGCCGTTTCTTTTATTTGGCCGCGCGTTCTGGGAGAAAATCATCAATTGGGAGGCATTATCCGAGGCTGGCACGATTTCAGCGGACGATATTGATCTGTTCCGCTTTGTCGACACGGCAGAAGAGGCGATTGCCTGTCTTGATAACTGGCACCTGCCAGCGACCAAACGCGACGGTATTCCGGGTCGGTAGGGCTTGCCTGGAAGGGGTCCGTTGGGCCACGCTAAGACAACAGGGTAACGGCGAAGGGTTTTAGGATGGGAATTATTTCGTTTTTGATCGTAGGTGCGCTGGCCGGATGGCTGGCGTCGAAATACATGAACAAACGCTCGGGGCTATTCATAAATCTGTTGGTGGGCATTGTCGGCGCCTATGTCGGCGGAGTCATGGGACGGGTCCTGCAGATTTCAGTCTCAGGCATCGTCGGCGAAATCGTCATGGCGACGGTCGGCGCTGTGGTCCTTTTGTGGGTGATTGGACGGCTGAAAAAGGTCTAGCCAAGACCTGCTTCGGCGGCGATTTCCTTGCGGGATTTGCGCGCACGCTCGGTCGCCGATTTCAACTGGCCACAGGCCGCCATGATATCCTCGCCGCGTGGTTTGCGGATCGGTGAGGCATAGCCTGCATTGTAGATGATATCGGCGAAGGCCTTGATACGCGACCAGTCGGATCGCTCATAGGGTGCGCCGGGCCATTCGTTGAACGGGATCAGGTTGATCTTGGCCGGGATGCCTTCGATCAGCTTGACCAGACGGCGGGCGTCTTCATCGCTGTCGTTTACATCCTTTAGCATCACGTATTCAAAGGTGATGCGCTCCGAATTTGAGACCTTGGGGTATTCTCGCAGGGCTTCCAAAAGATCGGCCAGCGGCCAGCGTTTGTTGATCGGCACAAGTGTGTCGCGCACCGCATCTGTGGTGGCGTGGAAACTTATCGCCAGCATGCAGCCAATTTCCTCGGCGGTGCGCGCAATCTCCGGGACAACACCGCTGGTCGAAAGCGTGATGCGCCGACGGCTAAGCGATATGCCTTCGGGGTCCATTGCGATCTTCATTGCATCGCGGACGTTTTCGAAATTATAGAGCGGCTCGCCCATACCCATGAGCACGATGTTCGACAAAAGGCGCGGACCGGCGTCACCCGTACCCTGCCCCGGTTCGGGCCATTCATCGAGATCATCGCGCGCGACCATGACCTGACCGACGATCTCGCCAGCAGTCAGGTTGCGCACCAGTTTCTGAGTGCCGGTATGGCAGAACGAACAGGTCAGCGTGCAGCCGACCTGACTGGAAATACAAAGCGTTCCGCGATCCGTTTCGGGAATATAGACGACTTCGACCTCGTGACCGCCAGCGATGCGGACAAGGTATTTACGGGTGCCATCGGTGCTGACCTCGCGGGTGACGACCTCGGGAATGGCAACGGTGAAATTCTCGGCAAGTGTCGCGCGATAGTCTTTGGCGAGGTTGGTCATCTCGGCAAAATCGCGCACGCCCCAGTGGTATATCCATTGCCAGATTTGGTTGACGCGCATTTTGGCCTGCTTTTCGGGCGTGCCAATCGCGATCAAAGCATCTTTCATCTGCGCACGGGTCAAGCCAACAAGGTTCGTCGGCCCCTCGGGAAGTTTCCTTGGGATCGTCAGAACGTCTTGTGTGATCGGTGCATTCGCAGCCATGGCCATGTTCCTTGGGGTCAAGCCGGGCATATAGGCGATCTTCCCCTCGAGTCCAAGCTGCTTGCAAGAAGGGGCGCCGTCAGACTTGGATATTTCTAAACAGAAGAAACGAAATTTTAGGAAAATTGGATTGATATGACAGCACGGTACAGGCGGGGACGCCGATGGCCGTAACAGAAGAAACCTCCCGGTGGCACCCTGCCCCGGGAGGTCACTTTTCGTCTTCTTCTGTTCAAAATATCCCCGCCGGAGGCACGCCTGCCACCGGCAATACGCGGATCAGTTGCTGCAGTTCGTCTCGGCCTGCTCGATCATTGCTGTCGCCCCCAAAAGCGAGAAGGTATCTTTTGTCTGAGTGCCGCGCGATGAACGCGCCGTCAGAACCGCGTTGGCGCCGCGTTTCATTGCTGTAACGATCTTTTGGTCGTCAGCGGGCGTGGCTGGCCAAGCGTATTCACCTTCTGAGAACAACTCAAAGCTTGATCCGGCGACTTCCATCGTCACGGTGGACCCTTCGGCAAAGGGATATCCGCCGGTAAAGCTGACTTCGCCCGCGATGTTTTGCGCCGGACGGTAGGTCACGAACAACAAGATATCGCCGCGCCGCACCGATACGGTGCGTCCGTCACGGGTGTTTGTCGTCTCTTTTGGTGCTGTAACGGCCCAGCATTCTTTGGGGTCTTCGCCCTCGAATACGGCCCAGTCTGTGTCTGCTGCAACGCGGTTCGTGACCTCTTGGGCCAATGCGCCGCTTGCGGCAAATGCCAGAAAACTTGCGGAAATGAACGCTTTCATCGGTGCTGTCATCGTCTTTGCCTTTTGCCCATCCAACCCGCACGCGCCCTTATTTTTTGGCGTCGTCGGGCGGTAAATGCCCCTTATCAATGTCGTATGAATAGCGTATCTCGGGTCAGAGATGAAACCCCTTGCGGCGGAAATTTGCCGTGACACATTCGCGAGGTCTTTGATGGCAGATCCAGTGCTTTTGGCCGAAGCCACGCGGGGACCATTTGTCGAGTCCCGCCACCTTGGACACGCCGTGATTGCGCGGGCCGACGGGACGATTGTGGAAAGCTGGGGAAACCCGGACGAGCTTGTATTTGCACGATCTGCGGCAAAACTATTGCAAGCGTTGCCCCTTGTTGAAAGCGGCGCGGGCGTGGGCCTTTCTACGGAACAACTGGCGCTTGCCTGCGCCAGCCATTCCGCCGAACGTCGCCATATTGAACGGGTAAGGCGCTGGTTGGGTGAATTGGGTCTGGACGAACACGCATTGTGCTGTGGGCCGCAGCCATCGCGTGATGAGCGCCTGGCGGAAGACATGATCCGAAAAGGCGAAGCCGTCACATCGGCCTTCAATTGGTGTTCCGGCAAGCATTCCGGGTATCTCACGGTTGCGCGGCACCTGCGCGCCTCGCTTGATTATGTCGACATCGACAACCCGGTGCAAAAGGCGGTGCGTGAAGCGTTCGAGGACATGACGCGCGAAGACAGCCCGGGATTTGGCTTTGACGGGTGCTCGGCGCCAAATTTTGTGTCCAGTCTCAAGGGCATGGCAGCGGCCTTGGCGCGGGTCGCGGCAGCTGATGAACGGTCGGACGTGCGCGGCCGCGCTGCTGCTACGTTGCGCAATGCGATGCTGGCCCATCCCGAAATGGTCGCGGGAAACGGACGTCTCGATACGGAATTGGTCGCAGTGGCGAAGGAACCCGTAGTGCTGAAGTCCGGCGCGGATGGGTTTTATGTGGCAATTCTTCCCAAGCAAAAGCTGGGCGTTGCCTTGAAGGTCGCGGGCGGCGCGGACCCTGGCGCGATGGTGGCGATCACCGCACTAATGGTGCGGCTTGGTGTGTTGGACTGCGCGAATCCGGTGGTTCAGCGATTTGTGACGCCGAAGATCACGAATTGGGCCGGGCTGGAGGTTGGCGGGCTGAGGCCTGCTGCCGGACTGGCGGGCTGAGGGGCACTTCTTGGACCCAGAGAACAGTCAGACGAAGTCCGTTTTCGCGTAGCCTTGCAAGTAAAGCAGGCTCGTAAGATCGCTATGGTTCACCTTGATCGGGGCGGCGGCGGAAACGGTGGGTTTCGCGTGAAGTGCGACGCCCATGCCAGCGGCGTGGATCATGGCGAGATCATTGGCCCCGTCCCCCACGGCGATGGCGTCTTCGGTGGTGATGTTCAGCCGGGTCGTGATGTCCTTCAGTGCGTCGACTTTTGCTTCTTGGCCCAGAATCGGGCGCTGGACCTTGCCAGAGAGCGTGTCGCCGTTTTCCAGCAACGTGTTGGCGCGGTTTTCGTCAAAGCCAAGCCGCGCTGCGATGGCGGAGGTGAATTGCACAAAACCACCCGAGACGAGGGCCGCGTAGGCGCCGTTGGCTTTCATGGTCCTGAGGAGCGTTTCACCGCCCGGTGCGAGCGTGATTCGGGTTTCGAGGACGGATGTGATCACCGTGAGGGGCAGGCCTTTCAGCAGGCCAACACGTTCGTCTATGGCGGCCTCGAAATTCAGCTCTCCGTTCATGGCGCGCGCTGTGATGTCGGCCACACGATCACCGACTCCGGCCTCGGCAGCCAGTTCATCGATGCATTCCTGACCGATCATTGTGCTGTCCATGTCCGCGATGAGCAGGCGCTTTTTGCGGTTCGCCGCCGGAAAGATGTTCAGGTCTACCCCCATGGAGGCGATCTCGTCGCGTACCGCGTCAAAGTTGGATGGCGTTGTTTCTAAGGGAAATTCCGCCGCCTCGTCAGGCGCAAGCCATTGCGCAGAACCTGCGCCGAACGCTGATTGAAGGGAGGTTACAAGAGCGGGGTCAAGTCCACCCGGCGCGGCAATGAGAGAAATGGCGTACATGATTGGTCCGGTGTATCCGATGATGAACAGGCCAGTCGCACAGCGACCTTTTTTGTGCCTCTACCGTCATATTCGGGCTTGCGAAAGCCCCCGTGCGTCCGTAAATCCGTCCGTGGGACACCCTTCCCCAACGAAGGGCGCTTATCTGGAAGGATAGCATCAATGGCTATGACGACACCGGCATCGCGGCCGACTAATCCGCGTTTTTCTTCTGGCCCGTGTGCCAAACCCCCCACATTTGCGCTTGAAGCGTTGGCGGATGCCCCACTTGGGCGATCGCATCGTGCGGCTGTTGGCAAGGCCAAGCTGCAAGCGGCAATCGACAAAACGCGCGCGATTTTGGGCGTGCCGGACGACTATCGGATTGGCATCGTGCCTGCGTCGGATACCGGCGCGGTCGAGATGGCGATGTGGAACCTTTTGGGGGAACGCCCGGTCGAGATGCTGGCCTGGGAAAGCTTTGGCGCGGGCTGGGTCACGGATGCAGTAAAACAGCTTAAACTGGACGCCGTCGTGCGAACCGCGGACTACGGCGAGATCGTTGATCTTGGCGCCGTGGACTGGAACCGCGACGTGGTATTTACGTGGAATGGCACAACAAGCGGCGTGCGGATGCCTCGGGACTTTGACATTCCGGTCGACCGTTCGGGCCTCACGATTTGCGACGCGACTTCTGCAGCATTCGCTCAGGATTTGCCCTGGGATCGTTTGGACGTTGTGACCTATTCCTGGCAAAAAGTGCTGGGGGGAGAGGCCGCGCACGGCATGATCATTCTCAGCCCACGCGCTGTAGAGCGACTTGAAAACTATACACCTTCCTGGCCTTTGCCGAAGATCTTCCGGCTGACCAAGAGCGGAAAGTTGATTGACGGCATCTTCAGAGGTGAGACGATCAACACGCCGTCGATGCTGTGCGTCGAGGATTATCTGAACGCGCTGAATTGGGCGGAAAGTGTCGGTGGGCTGAAAGGTCTGATCACGCGCGCCGATGCAAATGCAGCGGCAGTTCATGCGTTTTGCGACAGCCGGGACTGGATCGCCACTCTGGCGGAGGATCCGGCGCTTAGATCGAACACCAGCGTGTGTCTGAAGTTCACGGATGCGCGGATCACCGATGGCGCGGGTTTTGCCAAAGCTGTGGCGAAACGGCTGGAAGCCGAAGGTGTGGCGCTGGACATCGGGGCTTACCGCGATGCGCCTGCGGGTCTTCGGATCTGGTGTGGAGCGACGGTGGAGACCAGCGATATCGAGGCCTTAATGCCGTGGCTGGACTGGGCTTTTGAAACCGAGATTGCGGCGCTTTCACAGGCCGCCTGACCACTTTTTTCGCGCATCGGTATCGCGTCGGTAAGACGTCGGTATTACGTCGGTGCGCCCGTTCGATGGATTAAATAAAATGCAAGACAAACCCAAAGTGCTCGTAAGCGATAAACTGTCAGAAACCGCCGTTCAGATCTTCCGGGATCGCGGCATTGATGTGGATTTCGAACCCGGACTTGGCAAAGACAAGGACCGCCTGCTGGAAATCATCGGGCAATATGACGGACTGGCAATCCGATCTGCCACGAAGGTCACCGAGAAAATCCTAGCCGCGGCGACGAACCTAAAGGTCATAGGCCGCGCCGGGATCGGGGTGGACAACGTGGACATTCCGGCAGCGTCGAAAAAGGGTGTGATCGTGATGAACACGCCGTTTGGCAATTCCATCACTACGGCTGAACACGCGATTGCGATGATGTTCGCCGTGGCGCGCCAAATCCCCGAGGCCAGTGCCTCGACCCATGCGGGCAAGTGGGAAAAGTCGCGCTTTATGGGCGTCGAACTGACGGCCAAGACGCTGGGAGTCATCGGCGCGGGCAATATCGGCGGCATCGTGTGCGACCGTGCGCGGGCGTTGAAGATGAAGGTGATCGCTTATGATCCGTTTTTGAGCGAAGAACGCGCCGACAAGATAGGTGTCACGAAAGTTGAGTTGGACGAGCTGTTAGAGCGGTCTGATTTCATCACCTTTCACGTGCCGCTGACCGACAAGACCCGCAATATTTTGTCAAAGGAAAACATCGCCAAGCTGAAACCCGGTGTGCGCATCGTGAACTGCGCGCGCGGTGGATTGGTTGACGAGGACGCTCTGGCCGAAGCCCTGAAAGACGGTCGCGTCGCCGGCGCTGCGTTTGACGTCTTTGCGGTGGAACCCGCGACGGACAGCCCGTTGTTCAACCTGCCGAACGTCGTTGTGACGCCGCATCTGGGTGCGGCCACGACCGAGGCGCAGGAAAACGTCGCACTTCAGGTGGCCGAGCAGATGTCGGACTATTTGCTGACCGGGGCGGTGTCGAACGCGCTGAACATGCCGTCCGTCACCGCAGAAGAAGCCAAGGTCATGGGACCGTGGTTGCAACTCGCGGGCCATTTGGGTGCCTTTGTCGGGCAACTTACGGACGAACCCGTGCGCGCGATCAACGTGTTGTATGACGGGCAAGTCGCACAGATGAACACGGCGGCATTGAACGCCAGCGTCATCGCCGGGATCATGAAGGCGGCGAACCCGGACGTGAACATGGTATCGGCTCCGATTATCGCAAAGGATCGCGGGATTGATATCTCGACCACGACCCAGGACAAAACCGGCGTGTTTGATGCCTATATCAAGCTGACCGTTGTGACGGATGAACGCGAACGCTCGATTGCGGGGACGGTATTTTCAGACGGAAAGCCCCGGTTTATCCAGATCAAGGGCATTACCATCGACGCAGAAGTCGGGGCGCACATGGTCTACACCACAAACGAGGACGTTCCGGGCATTATCGGCGCGCTTGGCAACACGATGGGCGCGAATGGCGTGAACATCGCGAACTTTACCTTGGGTCGGTCAACCAAGGGGCAGGATGCGATTGCTCTGTTGTATGTAGACGAAGCGGTGCCTGATGTGGCGATTAACGCGCTGAAGGACACGGGTCTGTTTACCCAAGTGCGTCCCTTGCAGTTCGAAGTTGAGTGACCACAAAGCCGTTTTGTACAAATTATCGGGGCAGGAATAGCAGGAAACATCTTGCCCCGACCAAAAGCCGGACCTAAGCCGACACTATGAGTGACCGAGTCTATGCCATAGGCGACGTGCATGGCCAACTGGAGCAGCTTCAGATTGCCCATCGCCGCATTGCGATTGATGCCGCCAGCAGTGGTGGTGCGTCTCCGGTCATTCATATCGGTGATCTGACGGATCGTGGACCGAACAGCCAGGGCGTTATTCAGTTTTTGATCGATGGCATGGATTCAGGCGCCGATTGGCTGGTCATCAAAGGCAATCACGACCGGTTCTTTTCGAATTATATCCGAACCGGGGAAACGACCGATGGGCGGCTGCGCAAAGATCTAAACTGGCTTAGCCCGTCAATGGGCGGGCAGGATACATTGCGATCCTATGGCATCGAAAAGCGCACCCTTGAGGGGGCTGCCAAGTTTCACGCACGTGCGAAG
>JARFRG010000267.1 GCA_029287375.1 Boseongicola sp.
GACCATGAAGGCGACCTGATAGAGAAAGAACAGGATCAACAACGGGCGCAATGTCGGGGTTGCGGAGACGTTTTTGAAGGCCCCTAGGGGATTTGCCCGTTCGAGGGTCAGGGATCGGCGGTTTTCGGGTTTGAGGGTTTCCGGCATGACGAAATAGCCAAAGACGAGGTTGATCGCGGCAAGGGCAGCCGCGGCATAGAAGGGCGCGCGGGTGCCGAATTCTGCGAGCAGGCCGCCAAGAAGCGGGCCAAGCACGAAGCCTATCCCAAAGGCCGCGCCGATGATGCCAAAGCGGGCGGCCTTTTCTTCGGGTTTCGATATATCGGCCATGAAAGCGTAGGCGGTGGACTGCGTTGCAGCGGCGATACCGCCGACCATGCGCCCGACGAGAAGCACCCAGAAGGCACCTGCGAGGGCCATGACAAGGTAGTCGAGAGCCATGACCAGAAGCGAAATCAGCATGACGGGGCGGCGGCCATAACGGTCGGAAAGCGCGCCGATGATGGGTCCGAAGAGGAACTGCATGAATGCGAAGGCGGTGACGAGGACGCCTCCGTAAAGGGCTGCGTCGGCGAGCGGGATGTTGGCGACTTCGCGCAAAAGCGACGGCAGGACCGGCAAGATCAGGCCGATCCCCATGGAATCGATCACGGTGGTGGCGGTGACGAAGATAAGCGGCAGGCGCATGGTGGGCTTTCGGAAGTATGCGCCGTGACTGGCGGGGTGGTGATCAGATGTGGCCGATATCTTTGAAGAAGGTGGCAAGGGTCTGTGCGTAGTCGTCCGGTTTGTCGACGCAGGGCAGGTGGCCTGCATTTCGGATCAGGTGGAACTTGGAGCCTCTGACGAGGTTTGCGGTTTCGCGGACCAGATCGGGCGGGGTTGCGCCGTCTTCGCTTCCGGCGATGGCGAGGGTCGGGAGCGTCAGGGCAGCCGTGGTCGTGTAAAAGTCGGTGCCGGCGATGGCGGCGGCGCAGCCTATGTAGCCGTCTATGGGCTGGCGCGTGAGCATGGCACGCCAGGCGTGTAGTTCTGGCGTTTTGCGGAAATTCGGTGGGAACCAAACTTGCATGACGGTGTCAGCGATGGCGTCAATGCCGCCGTCAGCGATGGTGTCTATGCGCGTCTGCCAGGTTTGCACCGTACCGATCTTGGCGGCGGTGTTGGACAGAACCATGGCGCGAATTTGGTCCATGCGTTTGACGGCGAGACCTTGCGCAATCATTCCCCCGATGGACAGGCCCACAAAGACGCAGTCGCGCACGCCGAGATGATCCAAGATTGCTTCGGCGTCCGAGATGAGTGCGCCCATGGAGTAGGGCGGGGACAGCGCGTCGGTCAGGCCATGCCCACGCATGTCGTACCGGATCAGACGGAGGTCTTGCGGCAGTCTTTCGATGACCTTGTCCCAAAGCCGCAAATCGGTGCCGAGCGAGTTGGCAAACACGACAGGACGACCGTGGGGATCGCCGTCATCGCGGTAATGAACCTTAAGACCGTCGAGATCAGCAATCAGCATTTTGGCGCTCCGTCATTAACCGTGTTTCTCCAATGCCATACGAAAGAGGGGCGCGTCTACGTTGCCACCAGATGCCACGGCAATCACGTCGTTGTCATTATCACGGTGGAAAAGCGCTGCGGCAAGGGCGACGGCACCGCCGGGTTCGAGGACGATCTTTAGGCGGGTGAAGGCAATGGCCATGGCGCGCATGGCTTCGTCATCGGTGACGACGATGCCGGGGCCGCAATGGGAGGCCATGATCGGGAAGGTGATCTTGCCGGGGCTGGGGGTGACAATTGCGTCGCAAATCGAACCCGAGCGTAAAGTGTTTGTTTGAATTGAACCGGTTGCAAGGGATCGGGTCGTGTCGTCGAAGCCCATTGGCTCAACAGGATGGACGGACATTTCCGGGGCACCTGCGGCGAGTGCGATTGAGATCCCAGAGGTAAGGCCGCCGCCGCCACAGCAAACCAGGACATCCGCTGCTTGGGAAATTCCGGCCTGCTTTGCCTGTAATGCGATCTCGAGACCTGTTGTGCCTTGGCCTGCGATGACGCGTGGATTGTCGAAAGGTTTTATAAGCGACAGGCCGCGTTCCTGCGCCAGTCGCGCGCCAATTTCATCGCGATCTTCAGTATCACGATCATAGAGAACAACCTCTGCGCCAAGCATCCGAGTGTTAACAATCTTTAATTCAGGCGCATCGGCTGGCATGATAATCACCGCCGACGAACCCATTTCACGCGCCGCAAGCGCGACCCCCTGCGCATGATTTCCGGACGAAAATGCAATAACGCCGTTCGCGCGCTCTGCCGGGTCAAGGGAGGCCACCGCATTGCGGGCGCCACGGTATTTGAACGACCCGGTTTTCTGCAGGCATTCGGCTTTGACGAAGATCCGGCGCCCGAAATCCGCGTCCAGGAGCGGGGCGTTCAGCAAAGGCGTGCGCACGGCATGACCGACCAGTCGATCGGCCGCTGCGGTGATGTCGGAAATCAGGGGTGCTTGGTCAGCCATGCGTGCAGTACCTTTAGGGATTGGGGTTCGTCAAGGAACGGAACGTGCCCGCGATCAGGGACATCGGAGCGGATCATGTCGGGTCGTCTTCGGGTCATTTCATCGGCTGTTTGGCGACTTAAAAGGTCCGAATTGGCACCACGGATCAACGCGAGGGGCAGGCCTTGCAGCGCGTCAAACAGGGGCCACAGATCAGGTGTCGGCTGGGTTCCTGCCGCCAAAACAGCGTCCACAAGAGCGGGGTCATAGTTGATTGTGAGGCCGTCGGGGGTTTCGATATAGTGACGCTCGACCTCTTGGCGCCAGCGGCTTTCGGGTACGTTTTTGAAGCCCGTCAAAAGCTGCGCGCGCATAGATGTAGCTTGCGCGTGGGTGCGTTGAACCGGATTTTTGCCGACGTAGTTTTTGATCGTATCAAGGCCATCAGCGGTCAGTTCCGGGCCGATATCGACGAGACACACTCCGCTAAGGCGCTCTTTGGAGGTCGCGGCCAAGAGCATGGCAATCAGCCCCCCGCGCGACGTGCCAAGAATGGCTGCTTGGGGGAGGTCGAGATGATCCAAGAGCGCGATGGCATCGCCTGCCTCAACGGGGATGGTATAGGTGTCTGGGCCGGTCCATTCGGATTTGCCGCGCCCCCGGTAATCCATTCGGATCAGTCGGTTACCGGGAATATGCGGTGCGACATAGTCAAAGTCGCTACCGTTTCTTGTGAGGCCTGCCAAAGCGAGAATAGGCGTTCCCTGCCCGTCGTCCGAGTAGTGGAGTTTCGCTCCGTCGGGTGCGGTGAAATATGGCACTAAAGCGCGCCTGCAAGGTCTGGAATTCCGGCCAGATCGCTTAGGATATGGGCGGGTTTTCCGGGCAGCCGATCTACGGGGTCGGCGGCGCGGTTGATCCACGCAGTCTGGAAGCCATAGGCCGCCGCCGCTGCTGCGTCCCAGCCGTTGGCCGACACGAAAAGCACGTTTTCGGGCGGGGTGTCCAAATGGGCTTGGACCATGTCATAGACCACGCGTGCTGGCTTGAAGATGCCGACGCTTTCAACAGATACGACGTCGTCGAGCCATTCGCGGGTGCCTGAAAAATCTACGGCGCCGTCCAACATGTCCGGGGAGCCGTTCGACAGAATTGCGGTTTTGAATCCAGCGGCCTTCAATAAGGCCAATGTCTTTGGAGCTTCGCTGTAAGCGGGCAGTTCCCAGTAAAGCGCGAGAAGCGTCTCGCGCAGGATTGGGTCATCGATGTTTGAGGCCTCCATTGCCCAATCCAGCGCGTCCATTGTGACCTGCCAGAACGACACGTGTTCGCCTGTCACAGCGCGCAGCCAACTGTATTGAAGCTGCTTGCTACGCCAGTCCGCGGCCAGTTTTGGCCACAGGTTGGCGAGTTGATCCTGCCCCGGTTGATCGGCCGCGTGTCGGGCGGCGGCAGTGACATCAAAAAGTGTTCCGTAGGCATCAAAGACGCACGTTGTGATGGGCATTCCGAACAATCTCCTTCTTCGACGCCGACACTGGCACGGCGATGATTTGGAGGAAAGAGGGCGCGCGGTGCGCTTTGGTAAGAAAGGTTAAGAGGGGCGCAGAGATTGGTAACCTTTGCGGTGTATTCTCATGTGCTCCATGCGGCTGACACAGCATTTTTGGGTTTTTTAGGCGAACTTGTGCGGAGCGGGCGCTGTTTTTTGCGGCTCTGTTTACACTCATTCACTTTCATGTTGGGTTTTGGAGGATTGGACGGCGCGAGCCGCACTTACTTGTTAACGGAGAGATACCCTATGACTGACGCAAAATCCGGCGATACCGTTCGCATTCACTATACCGGAACGCTCGCGGATGGTTCGACATTTGACAGCTCTGACGGGCGCGATCCTTTGGAATTCAAGCTTGGCACTGGCCAAGTTATCGCGGGATTTGATGCGGCCGTCGACGGGATGAGCGTTGGCGACGCAAAAACGGTCGAAATTCCGGCAGAGCAGGCGTACGGACCCCATAACCCTGATGCGCAGCAGTCTTTTCCGCGTGATAAAATTCCTGACGATGTGCCTTTGGACATCGGAACGCAGTTGCAGCTTCAGTCTTCGCAGGGCCAGCCGATGATGGTGACCGTCGCCGAAGTAACCGAAGAAGCGGTGATCCTGGACGCCAATCATCCATTGGCGGGAAAAGACCTGACCTTTAAAATCGAATTGGTCGAAATTATCTGATCCGGTGTTGCGATGACTTGCGTGGCTCGCTGGCATAAGGTCTGTATGATCCAAATTGCGAGTGGCACAGTCGGAAATGACGGAAAATGACGCCCTGGTGAAATCGAGGATGGCGCGTAACATTGCGCTTTATCCGTGGTTTAAGTTTTTTCAGAATTTGCTGTTTTGGCAGGCTGTGTGGTTCTTGTTCTTCCAGGACCGGTTGTCGGCTTCTGAGGCGATTTTGCTCTATGCGATTTACGATCTGGCGACCACAGTTCTTGAGGTTCCGTCGGGCTATTTGTCGGATCGGCTGGGGCGGCGGCTGACCTTGTTGGTGAGCGCCACTGCGGCTGTCTTCGCGGCCGCGTTGCTTTTGTTTGGGGCGTCATTCGAGGCCTTCGTCATGGCGCAGATCCTGTGGGGTGCCAGTGCGGCTTTTGTGTCTGGAACCGACAGTGCGATTTTGTATGAATCGCTGGCGGGCGCGGGGCGCAGTGACGAGGTCGAGGCGCAGGAATTGCGGGCGTGGCGGTTCACATTCACGGGGCTTGCGATTTCCGCGGCCACTGGTGGAGAGATGTCAGTTATTGATTTTGACCTTGCCTTCGCAGCGACGGCGATTGCCATGCTGGCGTGGTTGGGCTGTGCAATTTCGATGCGTGAGCCGCCTCGCGATGTCGGCGGAGAAGATCGGGAGGCGCTACGATTTACTCATTTAAAACAGACGTTTGCGCATCCCGTGCTGATCTGGATATTCGTCTTGAGCACATTGATGTATGGCTTTAGCCATATCCCATTTGTCTTTGGGCAACCCTTTATTCTAGAGGCTTTGAGCGCTGTGGGATGGTCGGCCGAGGCACCCCTGGTCAGCGGCCTTGTGTCAGCGATGATGATGATCGTGTCTGTCGGTGCGTCCTGGCTTGTTCCGGCGTTGCGCAAACGGATCGGGCTTGCCGCGATCTTGTTATTGGCGATGGCTGTTCAAGTCGGGCTTGTCGGTGTCTTGGCGGTCACAAATTCGGTTCTGGCGATCCTGTTTTTGTTTTTGCGCATGGTGCCGTCGTCTATACACGGCCCGCTTTTGGTAGCGCGGATCCAGCCAATTTTGAATGATGACAGCCGGGCCACGTTTTTGTCGATCAAGAGCCTTGTTGGTCGATTGATGTTTGCAGGATCGCTTTGGGTGGCCGCGCAGGCGACAACGGATGTGGGGCTTATGTCGTTTCCGGAAATTCAGCAGGTTCTGGGTTGGTATTTCGTGATTGGGCTGTGTGCTTTTGTGGGACTTGCGATCACGGTAGCGCGCGTGGCGATCGAGCCTGTGGCGGCGGACATCAAAGAAGGTTAAGACGTTTTAATGGCACGTCGCATTGCAGTATTCACCGGAAACCGCGCCGAGTACGGGCTCTTGAGTCCTATCCTCAGATCGCTCGAGGCAGAACCTGGGATTGAGCTTTTATTAATCGTGGGCGGTGCGCATCTGGACGCTGCCTTTGGCCACACGCGCGATGAAATTGTTGCCGATGGCTTTGATATCAGTGCGGAAATCACGGCTGGAACCGGAAAAGACACAGCGCGCGCCATCGGCGAAGGCGTGGTTGCGGTCACAGATGTTCTGGAGACTCTCAGACCTGATCTATTGGTTGTTTACGGTGATCGATTTGAGGCGTTTGCGGCTTTGATCGCGGCGAGCCAGTCGAATATTCCGGTGGCACATATCGAAGGTGGCGACAAAACCGAAGGCGGCGCGCTGGACGATTCTGTGCGCCACGCGATGACCAAGCTGGCACATATCCACCTTGCAACAAACCCGGATGCGGCCTGGCGCATAACCGCGATGGGAGAAGAGCCCTGGCGCGTTCATACGGTGGGTTTGCCGGTTATTGATCGGATCAAAGCGGGTGATTTTCCTACTGCGGGCGAGGTCGCGGCCACGTTGGGGCTTGATTTGACCCGACCTGTCATCTTGTTCACGCAACACGCAATCACGACGGAACCGGGGCGGGCGCTGGCCCAGCTTGAACCCAGTTTGACCGCAATGGAACGTGCGATGGCCGAGACAGGTGCGCAGGTTGTGGCGACATATCCGAACAACGATGATGGCGGCGATGCGATCCTTGAGCGACTGAAAGCATGGTCTTTCGGACGGGCGGACGTCGTGCTGCGGCAAAGTTTGGGTCGCGCGCTGTATCACGGCACCTTGAACGTCGCGGGACAGGTGACGCGGGGCGTCTGTGTTGGCAATTCGTCAAGCGGTCTCAAGGAGACGCCGGCGTTTGGCTGTCCGACGGTGAACATCGGGTCGCGACAATCCGGGCGGCTTGCGGCGCAGAATGTCTTGCATGTGGCGTATGATTCAGAGGCCATTTTTGACGCTTTGATGCGGTGCATTAATGACGATGAATTCCGGCTGTTGGCGGCGACGTGTCCAAACCCCTACGGTGAGGGAAATACCGGGCCTAAGGTGGTTGCGATCCTGCGAGATGTCGATCTGAAGGATGCTGCCTTGTTGCAAAAGAAACTGACGCTGGACCCTTAGGCGGGATCGCGCGAGGATGGCGCTTATGGATAAAGCCACATTGAAAACGCTGACGATTGCTCCGAATGTAACGGTGCGTGATGCCATTTCGGCGATTGACAGATCGCGCCGTCAGATAGCGCTTGTGATTGACGCTGACGGACGACTTTTGGCGACTGTTACTGACGGGGACGTTCGGCGCGGCATATTAAGGTCGGTCGATTTGGATGGGCCGGTCACGCAAGTCATGCATACGTCGCCGACCATTGCGCGCGAGGGTGAAGATGACCGGGAAGTGCGGCGGCTTATTCGCGAATACAAGCTTCAGCATGTGCCTGTTGTCGACGGCGAAGGTTTTCTGATTGATCTGGCGACAGTTGACGAATTATTTGGTGTGGCCCCGCGCGAGACGCGGGTGGTTTTGATGGCTGGCGGTTTGGGGACGCGGTTGCGCCCGCTGACCGAGAAGATGCCAAAGCCAATGTTACCCATTGGGGGCAAGCCGCTGTTGGAGCAGATTATCGGGGTTTTTGTCGACCAGGGTTTCCAGCACATTTCAATCTCTGTGAATTATCGCAAAGAAATTGTTCAGGATTATTTTGGGGACGGAAAGAAGTTTGGCGTCGATATCGACTATATCGAAGAAGACGCGCCTTTGGGGACGGCTGGTGCTCTTTCGTTGTTGAAAGAGCGGCCCACGCGGCCGTTCATTGTGATGAATGGCGATCTTCTGGTATCGTTGCGATTTGATAGGTTATTGAAATTCCATAAGGATCTTGATGCGACGGGTACTCTTGTCGTGCGGGAGCATGAGTATCAGGTGCCATATGGCGTTGTTCGGTCTGAGAATGATCTGATGACCGGCATCGACGAAAAGCCGGTCGAGCGCTATTTTGTGAACGGAGGTATTTACGTACTTTCACCCGAGGCGTTGGATGAAATTCCAAAGGGTGAAGCTCTTGATATGCCGTCGCTGTTAACGAACCTTACCGACACCGGAAAACGCGTGGCCGTGTTTCCGATGAGCGAATACTGGCGCGATATCGGCCGGATCGACGATCTTGAGGCTGCGCGGACGGAGTTCGGCAAAATATTCGGCAAATGACGGATTCAGCGCAAGGTCGGGATGTAACGCTTTTTGTCGGGGCGCCGACGCGGTTGGGGACTGCGTTGAATGACTTTGTGCGCATAAACGGTGTGGCCTTGCGCGCTGGTGGTGTTGAGCCGCGTCCGAACCGATTGGTTACGAAGGCGTTGCGCGCGGCAATTGGGGGGACGGACAATGGCGCGTCGCTGGCTGTGCTTTTGCAGGTTAATGCGGGTGTGCGACCGTTCCTGTCAGCGCTGAACGGGTTGGGACGGCCTACAACTGCTTTGCGCAAAAGCGAATTATTCCCCGAAGCTGAACGGATGCTTTTGGGGGCAGCGGGGGTTCTAGGGCATCGGGTTGGTCGTGTCGTCTTGGCGGTTGAACCGATCCATAGTTTGTTCTTGTCTATCGGGTTTGACGATCTTGCGGAGCGTGTGCGCAACACCCGGTGGGAAGTCCTTTACGAAGTGAGTTGGGCAGATCTTGCGCGCGAAGTCCGCGCGGCATTTGCGGATACGGAAATCGTTGTGCTGACGCCCTTTGCGGTGCGAGACGGTGCCACGCCTTTGTTGCATTATTTGTTCGGTTCTGTGGGTTTTGAACTGGCGGATGAGGTCGCGGGGGTAACTTTTCTTAACGCGGCGCGAACGGCCGACCAAAGCACTGAAGTATATGCAAAAATTGGCATTGATCACGTCACTACCGATCTGTTGAATCAGCGGTTCGCCGAAGACATGAAAGCGATGGCTGCGATGCCCGGCGTGCGTGTGATGTGATGCGTGAACCGATGATCAAGACACGCGTTCTGGAGGCGACAGAGACGCCGGAGGGCTGGCTTCTTGGGGCGACGGATGTCGCAGGCATTGCCTATCGGAGCTACCTTTCCGGGTCGGATCCGACTGCGGTCTGCGCGTCATTCTCGGACTGTCTTTTGTGGCATCGCGAGGTTGGAAAAGGTGTTTTGGCGGTGACGTCTGATACCGTAGGGGCAGCGCCTGCCGAGACATCTTTATTTGCGAAGAAGCGATGTATTTTCGCGCTGCGCAACGGCGAAGATGCGCAAGCAACGGTGGATTGGCTGGCGTTTCATCGTCAATTTGGTGTTGAGGCTGCTCTTATATTTGACCGATCCGATCCGACTGGGGCAGAGGTATTTCGCGACGCGTTGGAAGCGGCTTTGCAGGAATCTGATCCCGGGATTGGGTTGGTTGTGATTGTCACGGCGTCCCGGCCCATGGGTCGTTCTGGCGACGGCGATGCGCGGTTGGCAAGTCTTGCACCAGCGGCACCGGGGCATGTGCGCAGGGCCGACGTTTCAGACGATGCGTGGCATGCGCCCTTTGCTGAAACGGTTTTGTTGGAGACTTTGCGGCGACGGTTCTTGGGCGAAGCTTCATCGGTCGCGTTTCTCAATATTTCGGACCTTCTTTTGGTGGGGCGCGGCGGTGAAAACGCGTTTGATCGGGCGGAACAGGCACCGGGGCGGTGTGTGTTGTTGGAGGGGCGGGAGTATTATCCGTGGCGGCTTCGACGGGGGCGTACCCAACACCTTGACCACGTGTATTTGCGCCGCGACGAGGCGCGGTCGGTGACGCGTTGGTGCGTTGCTCCGACGGCTTTGGCGGACCCAACTGTCTGGCGTAAT
>JARFRG010000049.1 GCA_029287375.1 Boseongicola sp.
ACACAGAGCACTAGTCGTCGGCAGCGTCAGATGTGTATAAGAGACAGGAATGCGGTTTTGCAGAAGGAACATATACCCAGGGCCAAGACCAAACAGGATCACGGGGTTCCGATAGAGGCGATAAAGCAGGCGGTTCAGCGGTGAACGCGCGCGATATTCGGCCACGGTCAGAGTTGCAATCTCGCCAAGTCCACGTCGGTTGAGATTGCCTGAACCGGAGTGATGAACGGAGTGGCTGTGACGCCAGACTGCGTAGGGAGTGATGGTGAGTACGCCCAGCATGCGCCCTGTCCAGTCGCTTGCGGTTCGGTTCTTGAAGAACGAGCCGTGGCCGCAATCGTGCTGTATCGTGAAGAGGCGCAACAGGAAGGCGCCATTTGCGACCGAGATCGCGAAGGTCAGGAAGTACGACACCGAGAGTGACCACCAGGCAAGCGCCCAGAGTGCCACAAACGGACCGATGGTGACGCTTAGCTCGAAGATGCTGCGAAGGGTGCTTGGATCGCGGTATTGTGAGAGGTGTTTGATCCAGTCGCGTGCTTCTGACGGAATGGGTGCGAGGTCTTTAGACTCAGAATTATCGAACATGCGCCTGCTATATTTTTGTCATTGTTCCCGCCTTGATAAACAAATGTGACCGTGGGGCAACGAATATCGCGTATTCGGCGTTGCTGCGCGACACTTTCGCACGGGTTGGTTACCAAAAAGCTCACGAATGGAGGGAATACTGCAGTTTTCCAAACAAAAGGGCGACGCAGTTGCGCCGCCCCTCTGTGCCGGATCAGATCGTTTAGCGGATCACGCGAACCACCAACGCTCCTGAACCTTGTTGCCGTCGTTGGCCCAGTTGGCCGCAACGTCTTCGTCGTGAGCAAGCGTCTTGTTGTGTGCGGCAAGGTAGCTTGCAAACATCGCAACGATAGCGCCGCCGTCGTTCTGAAGCAGAGTCTGTGCTTCATTGTATTGTGTGCGACGGGCTGCCTGATCGGTTTCGGCACGTGCCTGGACGACAAGTTCGTTGAAGCGAGCCGAGGCTTCGGTAGAGCTCCATGCCGTATCGTTCCATTCGGTGTCATTGGTATACGCCGAGGAATACATCCAGTCCTGTGTCGGGCGACCCGACCAGTAACAGGCGCACCAGCCCTTTTTGTTCCAGACGTTCGACCAGTAGCCGTCCGATGGTTCGCGCACGACTTCGATGTCGATCCCGGCTTCTTTGGCAGAGGCAGAAATCAGCTGTGCCGCGTCGACCGCACCAGCGAAGGCCGCATCAGAGGCGGAAAGCTGGATTGGACCGGAGTGGCCGGACTTTTTGTAGTGCTCTGCGGCGAGTTCCGGGTTGAACTCATGCACGGGCAGGTCCGGGTTGAAGAACGGCATCGAAGCGTTCACGGGAACATCGTTGCCGGCCTCGCCGTGGCCGAGCAGGATTTTGTCGACGAGTTCCTGACGTTTCAGTGAATACTTCAGCGCCATACGCAGATCATAGTTGTCGAAGGGTTCGACATTGAGGCGCATGGGGAAGGTGTAGTGCTGTGTGCCGGTGGTCTTGAGGATGTCGATGGTCGGCACGCGGCTCATCAGGGCGACGGTGTTCGGGGGGATATCGCCCGCAAAGTCCACATCGCCGTTCATTACGGCGTTCTGGCGCGCCGTTGCATCGAGGATCGACAAAAGCTCGTAGCGATCGAAATGCGCGGCACCGTCTTTCCAGTAATTTGGGTTCCGGTTGAATGTAGCACGCACACCGGGTTCGTAGTTTTCGACGATATAGCCGCCGGTGCCAATGCCGCTGAGCGCATCCACGACGCCATTTTCGGATGGCAGGATGATCAGGTGATAGTCCGACACGATGTAAGGAAAGTCAGCGTTTGCGCTTTCCAGTTCGAAGATCACCCGGTTTGCGCCATCTGCGCGCATCGACGAGATCTGAGTAACAAGACCTTTGGCGGCCGATTTGGAATCGTCACTGCGGTGATAGTTCATCGTGGCGATGACGTCGTCGGCTGTCAGCGATTTGCCGTTGTGGAATTCCACGCCAGGGCGCAGGTTGAAAATCCAGGTCGCAGCAGTATCGCCCGGCTCGAAGCTTTCGGCCAGTTCGCCGACCAGTTCACCGCTTTTGTTGACTTCGGTCAGGTTGTTGCCGCGGCTGTAGACGACGTGGGTCGAGAAATCGTTCTCGGCTGTTGCCGGATCGATTGAGTCCGTGGTCGAGCCATGGCCGACAGCCATGCGGAACACGCCGCCCATTTTGGGGGTCATCGCCTGAGCGCGACCAGCCAGCGACATGGCCGTTGGCAAAGTTACGCCAGTGGCCAGTGCCGACATGATAAAGCGACGGCGGTTGATCTGGCCTGTGGTCAGACGTTGCGCCTGAAGTTTGAGATAGCTGTCTTTTTTCATTTTAGTCTCCCGGTTGCATGATTGATCGTCCGGCATTCATTGCGGACGTTCTTGTTCTATGGCGGAAGCTTATCCGTGGAATGACGACCTTAACACCCCAAAATAATGACGATTGCGCGACAAGGCGCGGCCCTGTGTTTGGGGACGTGATGGTTGTGAGCTTTGCTTGATGCGGTAACGAATGAGGCCGTCGATCTGCGGAGGCACGAATTTGGCCGACCCTGCGACGCGATGTGAGGTGTTTTTTACAAAACCTTCTTAAAAATTTGTTTTCTTAGCAGGGCTGTGCTGTGCTTTACGTTACGGCAACTTGTCTGATCGGATGTTCTTTCAACGCCAAAAGGATCGCAAAGTGAGATCACAAGAGAGCACGGTGCTGTGTCTTGGGCTGTATGGGCCTTTTACGCTTGTGGATAGCAAAGGCATTTCGCGCGCCCCCAAAAGCGCCAAATCGCAGGTTTTGATTGCCCTGGTCGCAACCAATGAGACCGGCAGCCGCGGGCGACTGTGGCTGCAGAAGATGCTTTGGGCCAACAGCACACTTGAGCGGGCATCGGTCAGCTTGCGGCAGACTTTGAGCGAAGTGCGCCGCGCGTTTGGACCGCTACGGGATGTGATTAAGACGGATCGACGCAGTGTCGCGCTTGATATGTCGCGTATCCTGCTGTTGCCGAAACAAGAAGGGCAAGAGTTTCTTGGCGGGACCGGGCAGGGTTTTGGAAACTTGGGCTTATGAAGTGATTTTGTGCAATAGCCGGTCAAGTGTGCCGCGCCGAAGGGAATCGGAGCTTGGAAGATCAGCCTGAAGCTTCGTGAAAACTCTGTGACGTGATGTTTCCTGAAGCGAACCAGTCTGGGGGCGTTTTTTAGAACTGTCTCGGAATTCGAAAATGGTTTGATTTCTGCCATGGGAAGACAGGTCGTGTTAACGCTACGTCCGAGGCCGTTGGGTGGCGGGAAACAAACTGTTGACGCAACCAAATTGAGAGGTTCCCGCAGACTTTGCGGCTGACTTTGGGCAGGGATACATCCGAAATCTGTTGCGCAAATGGAAACCGAAACCCGGAAAAAGTAAATAAAGACAGCATTTGACTCGCGGATTGCAGGTTATTGTTTCCATTTTTGGACTACGGCTGTCGCGCCTTTGATCTTGGGCATTCCACCCGCTCCCTATTCCTGACCCAATCGCCCGGACCGCGCCAAACTTTCGCCAATGCGATCATGCATAAATGTATTTGTAAGCGGTTCGGTGATGCCACATCCATTTCATCGCACCGTGTAATGAGTATCTGCCGGCAGGTTGTCGGCACCCAGGGTAGGGGGCGTGTCGATTGATGTGGAATGCGGCGCGTCCCGTTTTGGAAGGTTCGCCTCACGTTTTTGGGGCATTAAAAGGTAGGTTTTGGTAATGAGTACTGCAGAAGCAAACGGACCCGCGACCTCTGTCTCTGGTATGATGCGCGTTCTGACCCGCATTCGGGAGGGCGCGCCGACATCGAAAACATCGCAATCGCCGTCGAAACCGGTACAGACCGGCCCGGCAGACGCCGCTGACAGATGGCCTTTGCCTGGGCTTGCACCAATGACCCGAGTGCGCACATCCTTTGGCGATGTCCACGCAGTCGCGCTGCGCAAAGGGGATTTGGTTCAGACACGGTCAGGTGACTTCAAGCCGATCGTCTGGTTGAACCGCATCCTTCTGGATCAGCAGTTCCTGGATGAAAAATCTGATTCGAACCCCATTCGCATTCAAGCCGGAGCCGTGGCCCACGCCGTGCCTGCCGCAGATATCATGGTGTCACCACGCCAGGTGGTGTGCCCGACGCCTTCGGGAAGCCTCAAGCGGCGGCATGAAGCCAGCGATCTGGTCGAGCGCCCGGGCGTTGGGCGTCAGCGTGAAACCGGACTGAGCTATACGATGTTCCATCTTGGCGATCCCGAAGAGGTGTATTGCGACGGTGTCTTCCTTTTGTTTGAGCCGTTGAAAACGCCCGCCTCGGCGAAATAAACCAAATCTTTAGTCCGACCTTTTAGGGAAAAGACCATGTCGCTCTTGGGCGCGTGGTCTTTTTTCGACGGGAAGGACAATCGGTGAATGCAGATGTAACCCGGCCTGTGCGCCCGATCCGTGTGCTGATTTGCGACGATACGCGCACGATACGAATGCTGATCCGAACTCTCTTGACGCGCGACCCCAGGATCGAGGTCGTGGGCGAGGCAACGGATCCCTTTGAGGCACGCGATCTGATCAAGTCGCTGCAACCGGACGTGCTGACGCTGGATGTTGAAATGCCGCGGATGAATGGGTTGGTGTTTCTGGAAAAGATCATGCGTCTGCGCCCCATGCCGGTTGTGATGGTATCGACCCGCACAGCAGAGCAAAGCGATGCGGCGGTGCGCGCACTTTCGCTTCGGGCGCTGGATTGCATCGACCTGAGGCGGCTTCAAAGGGGCGATCCACGGGTCGCAAATATTGCTGATACCGTAGTGATGGCCGCCAGCGCCAAAATCCACAAGCGCGTCGATCCTGTGAGGCATGGACAGGCGGCTCTGGCGGGCCAAGAGTTTCGCTGGAACGGTCGATATGTATTCATTGGAAGCTCGACCGGTGGGGTCGATGCATTGTTGCAGGTGTTTGCTGCATATCCGGAAAACTGCCCTCCGACGGTCGTGGCCCAGCACATGCCGGCGCATTTTTTGGAGAGTTTTGCGCAGCGTCTGGATACGCATTGCGCAGCCAGCGTGCGCCTTGCGCAGAGCGGGGATATTCTGAAGCAGGGCCAAATTTTGTTGGCGCCAGGCGGTGATCATCACACGCGTATTCGTGGCCGGGAGACGCCAAGCATCACATCGGTTACCGATGACGGCAGCGCACTTTATGTTCCATCCGTTGAGGTCTTGTTCAAATCGGCTGTATCGCTTGGCGACAAAGCCGTGGGTGTCATGCTGACAGGAATGGGTCGCGACGGCGCGCGCGAAATGCTGGCGATGCGTGAAGCCGGCGCGCACACGATTGCGCAATCCCCGGAAACGGTGGTCGTCGACGGCATGCCAAAGGCGGCACGCGAGTGCGGAGCCGTGATTGATGTATGTGATATCGACACCATCGGCGCGCGCATTCTTGCGGTGACGTCAGATAGTTCCCAGCGGTGAAAACAGTGCAAAGTACCTACATCTCGCAAGGTGAGCATGCGATTGGGAACACCCCGTCAGAAATCATTTCAACGGTCCTCGGATCTTGTGTTTCGGTATGTCTTTGGGACCCGGTTGCACGCGTCGGGGGCATGAACCACATGCTTTTACCGGAGGCCGCGTCGGATGAAGTTAACCTGAGCGCGGGTGCTGTGGACATGGAGCGAATGATAAACGCAATGGTGCGCATAGGCGCCGACCGCCGCAATTTGCGTGCCAAAGTGTTCGGTGGGGCATCCATGCTTTCGGGGATCACGGATATCGGTGCTCGCAATGCTCGCTTTGCATTGGGTTATCTCGATCGGGAGGGCATAGTCTGTGATGCTGCAAGCACGGGTGGGGATTCTGCCCGGCAACTGAAGTTCCTGCCTGAAAGCGGTTCAGCGCGACAGCGTCTGGTGCGGGACGCTCCGGTTATTCAGCGGCCTGCGCCTGTCAAAACAAATGATGTTGAGTTGTTTTAATGACCTCCAAAGCTCTTGCTCCAAGCTTGGAATAGTCCTGACAGGACGTGGGTGAGACATTTGAGCATTCGCAATTTTCAAAGCCCTGGCGCATCCGTTGAGTTCTGCAATGCAATGAAATGGCCCCCCGTCACCGCTTAGAACATGGAAAGGCAGCTCACTTGGGCATCCACAGAAGGTTACAGCACACATTCGATTTTTGTGGGGCCAGATTTGCGAAAATATGCGCGGCCTTAAAATACGTTCATTGGCTACGTAGAACGCGCCTGGATTTCCAAAGAAACTCAATTCAAACACTTAAAATAGCAGCACTTCGCCGAGGTCTCGCGAGGATTTTTCCACACTCGATTGCTCGTCAAAGATAATTTCGACAGTTGAACGCAGCGACACCACATCTTTTAAAGCGCCGATATCAAAATCCTCGTACTTCAGATTTGGTGCCATCTTGTGAGCCAGCTTTGACAGATCCAAAAGAACCTGTGCGTGCCGGTCCAACGCCTGCAAGCTAAGAAGTGACTCGCGTGTTTCGTGCATGGACGCCAGATCGCGCCCTATCTCGCTTTGCATGGCCAGGGTCTCGCGATGCATATCGGCCAGGAGCCGCGCAATGGCGCGTTGTACGTCGGCCATGGTTTTTGGCGGATATGCCGGAACATCTGTCATGGTCTTGTTCTGCCTACAGGCGTCCGACGATCGCTTCGATGGATGATTTCAATTCCGCAGGTTGAAACGGTTTCTTGAGAAAGTTGTTCATTCCCAACTGCTTACCTTTTTCAATGATGGCTGGTTCGGCCCGCCCGGTGATAAGCAAGAACCCAACTTTCGCAGTTTGAGGCGTCTTGCGCAGATAGTGCAGCAGGTGGAGACCATCCATTTCTGGCATATTATAGTCGGAAATCACCAAATGAACGGGTGAGCGCAGCAAAGATTGCAGCGCTGATTTGCCATCTGCGGCAGTTGCTACGTTACTTATCCCGATGGCATCAAGAGCTTGGGTGATAAGCCCTCGGCTTGTCGACATGTCGTCGACAACCATCACACGAAGCTGTTCTCTCAATGACATATCAATTCCTCTTCAGGGCTCGGGGCGCACTTTGCCTAAGTTTTGCTTGGTGTAAGTTGTCACACCGCACGGACTGAAACCTACTTTTTCAGGGCTTTGAATCCGCTCGGAATGGCCAAGAAACAGGGTGCCTTGATCGCCAAGTGCCGCATGAAATCGTGGCCAGAGGTCGTTTTGTGTTTCCGCGTCAAAATATATCAACACGTTGCGGCAGAAAATCGCGTCAAACGTACTCTTCATTGGCCATGGCCGCAGAAGATTTAGAGGGCGCAGGGTCACCATATTTCTGACGACGCCGGAGATCTCATACGGCGCCTTGGGGTCCTGTGTTGAGATCAGGTATTTGCGACTCATATCTGACGGCAATGACGCCATCTCGTCTGGCGAATACGAAGCACGATGTGCTCGATCAAGGATTTTCCGGTCGATGTCCGTGCCGAGTATTTTAAAATCCAAATTCTGGATATCCGGAAGGCAGTTCAACAAAAGCATCGCAATTGAATATGGCTCTTGACCGCTGGAACACCCGGCTGACCATATGCGAATTTTGTGACCGGAACGGGCGCGTTTCACCAAGCCAGGCAAGACGTCGTCCCTGAGCATGTCAAAGTGATGCCTTTCTCGAAAGAAACTTGAGACATTTGTGGTCAGTACAGAAATCAAGTCACGCGTTAGGTTGCCATCTTTGTCGGATTGAATTTCGCGCAAGTAATGCTCGAGATCGTCGCAGCGAATGTCGCGCAAATGTCGGGTGATCCGGCTTTGAATCATCTGACGCTTTGAGTCAGAAATCATCAAACCCGCTTCGGAAAAGGCAATTTCGGAAAGGGTTTTGAATTGTGCATCGCTTATCGTTGCTGCAGGACGTGTGGCGATTGACTGAGGCGTTGCGTTCACGCCGCCACCTCGACGTTTGAGGGCATTACAGCGTTGAGATCAAGCACGCGAACCATTCGTTCTTCAACGATGGTTAATGCGCGCAGAAAGGTTTCGGCAGTGTCCGCAGCGATCTGTGGGGGCGGTTGCAACGCCGTCGTTGGGATTGACAGAATGTCGGACACCGCATCGACCCGCAGCCCCAAAGTACGACCGTCAAGATCAACGACGACGACCACGTTTCGCTCGTGCGGTTCTTGCGCCTCTAGACCCAGGCGAAGGGCGAGGTCAACAACCGGCAGAACCGTCCCGCGCAAATTGATGACACCACGTACAAAGTGAGGGGAATGGGGAAGCGATGTGGTCTTGGTCCAGCCGCGTATTTCTCGAACCGACATAATATCGACCGAGTATTCGTGCTCCCCGACATAAAATGACAAGAGTTCCAGAACGGGAGCGTTCGGATCATTTGAGGGGACCGTTTCAGTTTTTGACATGTCAGCTTGCTTTCTCAAAAGAAGACAGATCGCGGCTGCGACCACTGGCGTGGGACAAAAGATCATTGGCATCGAGGATCAGTGCGATCTGACCGTCGCCCAAGATCGTGGCTGCAGCGACGCCCGGAACGTGGCCATAGCTGTCTTGAAGACCTTTGATGACGACCTGCCTTTGGTCTTCGATCCCATCGACAACCAATACAGAGCGACTGCCGTCCTCCTGAATGACAAGAAGAGCAATGGCGCCGTCGTAGCTGGCCTTCGGTGCGCGATACCCAAGTTCGACACCAAGATCCAAGAGCGGCACAAATTCGTCGCGCACTGAGATGACGGTGGTTTCGGGGCCGAGGTGTTCGATAATTTCAGGCTGAAGCGTCAAGGTTTCGGCTATTGCGTTCAATGGCACGACGAGGGTTTCATTCTCAACATTGATCACCATGCCGTCGAGAACGGCCAAAGTGAGAGGCATTGAGATTGAAAAGATTGTCCCTTCCCCGTCGATTGATGAGATTGAAACACGTCCACCCAGTGAAGTGATCGAACTTTTCACAACGTCCATTCCAACGCCGCGGCCAGACAAGCTGGAGACTTCGGTTGCGGTTGAAAATCCCGGCATGAAAAGCAGGTTTTCAATTTCACTGTCGGTGAGAGTGGCGTCTTCGGGGATGAGGCCTTTGGATATGGCAATTTCCCTGACTTTTGGCCGATTTATTCCGCCACCATCATCAGAGATTTCAATCACAACACGACCCGAACGATGCGCTGCAGTTAGCTTTACCATCCCTTCGGCCGATTTACCTGCTGCAACACGCTTTTTGGGGGTTTCCAATCCGTGATCAACGGCGTTTCGGATCATATGTGTCAGAGGGTCGGCAAGACGTTCGATGACCGTTTTGTCAATTTCAGTGTTTTCGCCGTCGGTCACAAGTCGGGCCTTTTTGTCAACGGCTGCAGAGGCTTCCCGGACGATGCGAGACATGCGTTGAAACAGTGACTTTACCGGTTGAGCCCGGATCATCATGACGCTTTCCTGAATATCGCGGGTCAATTGCATGAATTCATCCAGGCCGGATGCAATATTTGAATTTGTCGGCAAATCGGATTCAGTCACGGATTGAGACAACATGGCCTGATTGATCACCAGCTCACCGACGAGATTGACCAATCGGTCGACCCGGTTGAGATCGACCCGGACGGTTGCATTCGCGGTATTTTGATCGCCGCGATTTGTTTCGCGACGCTCTGTGAAAGGAGGCGTAGCAACTGGTGGATCGTCTTTTGCGGGGGCGACCTCAATGAGAGGAGGTTGAGCGAGCCGTCCATCGTCGTCGTCGCTTTTTGGGATGGGCGATACTTGAATGACGGACACGTCTGCAGTTGGCTCAGCCTGGTTAATCGTGATGTCACACAGGCCTTCAACGAACTCGAAGATGTCGCGCGCGCTTTGAATGTCGTCATCGTTTGAAATTTGGACCGTCCAGCTAAGTCCGGGGTCCGCGAGACTGGACTGGAAATCAACGGAAGGCGAAAAGTTC
>JARFRG010000154.1 GCA_029287375.1 Boseongicola sp.
GCACGGCTGACATCCGAGGCGCGTCGGCCGGCGTGGGGCGAGCCTTTGCAGGCACTTGTGACATCCGGATTTGATACCGCGCAAGGAACAAGTGCGCGCTATCAACATCAGCGCGTCGACCTCGCTCAGCGTGGCGCAAAATTTCTGCACTCAGCGCTCCGCCACCCGACGCGTGATAGATCGCCTCATCAACGTTCCCGTCGGCACGATGTGCCTTAATTGCCTGCAAAGTCGCGACGGCAAACAAAGAATGAAATTCCTCAGCCACCACAGATTCCAAATCGGCGATTCGCGAGGTGAGTGCGCTCTTGGCCGACAGTACGTCCGCCTTTGACAGCACCAGGAAGGCATGATCCTTCAGGCTGTCCGGCACGCGCGCCCAGAGTTTGGCTTCTGCCTGCCCGAAGGCCTGCGTGCACCACAGAGCGATGTCTGTCCGCCGCACCGCCCAATCGATCGCAGATTGAAATTCAACCGACGATCCGTCGGTGACGACTTCAAGCAAGCTGACACGTTGCAGAATTGGCATCGGAATCTCGACGCGCATGAATGCAGGCGAAACGGACTTTGCCTTTGCAAAATCAAGACCTTCAATAACAGTCCGTCCGCCTGAGGCGTCCGTCACGATGATCCTCTCGGCCGGACCGTATGTCAGTTCGGTCGTCGGCAGCTTGCTGTCCTTTGGAAGCAAGCGACGACCGGTAAACATATTCAAAAGCTCTGATTTCCCGGCGCCAGGCAAACCAAAAACCGTCACGCGAACCGGCGACGACAGCCGCTTTAACAAAAGCGATGCATGCTCTCTGGCGGCGCTCGGAAGGGCTTCTGCAGCAAGCGCATGGCGAAGCCGCTCAATGACATCTTCGTCGGAAGCGTTGTCCTTCATGCCCCACCGTCCGACGCAAGCCAGCGGCGACGCAGAAAGATCGGAGCGCCTTCACCCGACGTTTTCTTTGAGGTCGGAGGCGGTGCAGCCGGTTCTTCGGATTGTTCGCTCGCGACCACGGCATCATCCTGTGTCGCAGGCTGAGGTTTGATAGGCCGTGTTGTGACCTGGCGACGTCTTTGCGCCCGGTTTTCAAACTCGGGCGTGAAGATATTCGCGTTCTCCTCGGGCTGCACCTTAAAGCGCACTTTGATGACCGAAAAACAGATATTGTCCTGCTCCGGGTCCGCCAGCGTATTCAATTCGCTCATAAGACGGTCCGCGATACGTGTGGAAGTCAGATCATCGCTTTCGCGCATGATCTTGCGGATTTTGCCGTTCGACAGGAACTGCAATCCATCACTGGCCACGACAAGAATATCGCCATTTCGCAACTGGAACGGCACTTCCGGGCAATCGATGCGCTCGATTGTCTCGCCAATCAAAACTGATGTCAGAGCATTGCGGTCGGGGTGATTGCGACCGACATCTTCCGACATCATGCCCGAACGCACCATATAGTCGATATGGGGACCAAGCGAATGATCTTCATTCAATTGGCGCAACTGCCCACCGCGATACAGGTAAAGCGGACTATCACCGATCGAAATCCAAAACAGCTTGTCCCGGATAAAGACCGGTGCAACCAAGGTTGCGCCCATGCCCGCTGTGTCGGGGTTGTTCGTTGTATGAGCCGCCATACAGGCGTTGGCGGAAACGGCGGCGCCCTTCAAGACGGAACAGACGTTTCCAACAAATGTCTTTGTATCAGACGACTGGAACTTCAACTCACTGAACATTTCGGTCACGACGATCTTCGACGCCACATCCCCCGCCGCGTGTCCGCCCATGCCGTCCGAAAGGACAGCATAGCCGAACTCCGCGCCCTGCGGGAAGTCCGTCGCGATTGCATCTTCCTGGTAATCGCGGCGACCGCGATTCAAGACTGACGCAACGTCAAACCTTATGTCAGGCGACTTCGTCATTACGCGACCGAGGTCCCTTCGTCTTCTTTGGAAGCCCAGGTGAAGTCTTCACCGCACAAAGCCACGAATTTCAGTGTGGTCTCGCCAATGCGCACCATATCTCCGTCCGCCAATTCCTCGGTAGACAACACAGGTTTGCCGTTTAGGCGGACAAGGTTCGACTTGCCTCCATGCCCAAGGAAAAACTTGGCCTGCTCGTCGTCGTAGGCTACTGCAGCGTGATTATTTCGCGAGATCGAAGTGTCTCCGAAATCAAGCCGCACGGCTTGATCTTCGCCACGTCCGATCTGACTTACACCGGCAAACATTGTAAAGCAGGCGCCGCGTCCTGGTCCGCTGATCACAATGATCCAGCCGACCGGGAATTCTGACTTATTCGGATCGCTGGCAGATTTTGCAGCTTCGAAAACGTCCTCGGGTCCGTCTTCCTGAGCCTGGAAGCCAAGGAGACGCGTTTTGACACGTCCCGCACTTCGTCCGGAACGGACGGACACAGCGGCGGCTACATTCACATAGCCATCAGAGTCATCTACAGGCTCAACTTCCGTCGCGGCCTCGGACACGCCAGACATTTCGGCGATTTGGCGGCGAACAAAGTCGTCATCGTCCGCGCGTTCTTCCTCGTCTGGTGCCAAAGCCGACGCGACAACCTGAGACACAACACTGCTTGCGACAGGGCCATCCTCATCGTCATTGTCCGTCGCCATTTCGGCCTCGTCATTCGACTCTGCGACGACGTCTTCCGGTTCGCTGGCGACATCCGTGATGTTTGCGTCGTGATCTGTGGAAGGCTCGTCATCATCGAAAGCAAACCGATTGCCCCAATCTGAGTCATCGTCATCTGTGTGACTGCCAAAGGCGGACTCTTCTTCGCTAAAGACGCTATCATCTGCGAACTCATCGGCGCTCAGATCTGCTGGCGTACCGACTGTACGGTCTTCATGGTCATCCATCTCGAACTGCGCATCTGTGGCATCACTTGCGGCAAACAGCGCTGCATCTTCATCCGCAGTTCCGTGATCCCATGCCGCTGGCTCCGACCGGGGCCTGCTGACTGGACGGCTAATCGGACGGCTGGTGGTCCGAGGGCGTACAACTTTGGCCAGATCATCGCGATACGGGCTTTGCTCTTCCGGATCGGCCGTAGGGTCTCGCTCGGCAACGTGCTTCAGCACACGATCTGCTTTTGTTGCCTGCGCAGCGGCCTTGAGATGTGCCATCGCTGAACGGCGACGACTGCTTTCGGTATCCACGAACTTGGAATTGGTTTTCCGCAACAAGCGGTCCTCGGAACCGGCGACCTGCGACCCTAGCTGACTGCGCGCAATCGCTTTACGACCAAATTCTGCGTCGTTTGACCAGCGGCTGGCTGGAAAATCTTCGTTTGGTGTTGCACCACCGTCGTCATTTTCGCCTTCAGGCGCAACATGACTGACCGAACTTGCGGCGCTGCGGATTTCATCGACAAGATACGACTTGTCGTCAGCGGATGCATCCACTTCTTCCTCAGCTTCACCCCAATCGTCGTCATCTTCGTCTTCCCAATCGTCCTGGTCATCCCAAGCGGTTGCACCCCAACCTGCGCCGTCGACCTCTTCTGGCTCTTCGTCCCGGGCATAGGTCGGTTTTGATTTGTTTGCGAAAAGCGGGTCATTGAAGTCGCTGGTGCGGCGGCTTGAATTGACACGTCCTGCATCATCCAACGGCTCGCTGCGCCGACGCAATGGCTCAACGTCCATCTCTAGATCGATTTTGCCAACCGCTTCTTCCGCGTCGGGCTTTCTCGACATGATATTCTTAAACAATTTCATGGTTCTGCCTCTCTAGAGATAGTCCGAAGGACCGTTGCCGCGGAAGGTTCCGCGTAACAATCCAAATGGGAGCAAACGGCTCAGAATCGATCTCTTTCGCTTCCGACCAGCGTCGTCATGTCCAGCGCCCATCGCCGAACGTCGTGCCGCGTTGTCTGCATTTCGGCTTTGCTCTTCCAGGAACACCTGATCATCAAGCATCGCCAACTCATCCAGCGTCTTCTTGCGCTGTCGCATCTGTTCCTCAGCCAGTTTCTGTAACCGCTGAGCTTCTTTCTTTTCGGCCTTCGATTTGGCCTCGTGTTCCTTAATGTCTTCTTCCACGGCTTTGTTCGTTTCCTGAACAAGTCGCGAGATCGACAACTCAATCTGGCGATCCAGCTCTGCCTGCTGCAATGCAGCCGAGCGACGACGTTCCGTATCGACCAACTCCATCCAGTCGCGCGCGGTTTGAATGCGATCCGGTGGGAAGACACTCAGCGCTTTGTCCACAGCATGCAAAAACGCATCTTCAAATTGCGGGAACTTGCCAGTGACGGGCTTGTACGGGTCAGGACGGTCGCCAGCGATTGCGCTGACACGCGCCTGCGCATCTGGCGGCGCCATGCCGGTCAATACATGATAAAAGGTCGCGCCCAGCGAATAGAGGTCCGAAGACGCATCCTGCGTCGACCCTGCGATGTAAAACTCGTGCGGGCTGTAGCCGTCTTTAACAACATGCAAAGCTGACAACGCACGGCTTGCGCGTGTGGCTTCTTCTTTGGCCGCACCAAAGTCGATCAGGACAGGATTGCCCTTGCCATCAATCAGAATGTTGTCCGGGCTGATATCGCGGTGCAGCACGTCATTCGTGTGAATATAGTGAACCGCCTCAAGACACTTCAGGAGGATGTCCTTAACGTCCCGCGGGTGCAGCTTCATCCTCGGATCTTCGATCGTGTCGAGCAGATCACGACCCCGGACAAAATCAAGCGCCATATAAGCGGTCTGATTGTCCTCGAATACCTGGTGGATGCCCACAATGTGTGGGTGCTGCAATTTTGAAAGTCGCCGCGCCTCAGCACCAAAGTGCTTCACGACCGCGTCGAATTCCGCCTGATGCTGACGCGAACGCGCCATGACGCTACCGTTGTTGCGGCAGCACATCGAAGACGGGAAACATTCCTTGATAACGACAATCCGGTCCAGACTGTCGCGGGCGAGATAGGTCATGCCGAATCCGCCCGCGTTCAGGAATTTTTCAATCCTGAACTGGCCGTGCAGCAACTCCGTGCCGGGCTTTAACGCATCCGCGAAGCTCTCAGAGAGCCCTGGATCGTAATTTTGTTGCCCTGCGTTCATCTCTCACCCAAGTTCTTGCCACTCTCTAAGTCAGGTGATCGATGCCCGGCAGGCCAATGCCCGTATGCCGAAAAGCCGCCACCTGATTGCTGCGACCCGACCAGAGCTATCGGCAGATTTTGCCCATAATGTGGCGCGACCGGGTCATTACGTATCCAATCCTGCGGCATTTTTCGCATTGTATACGGATCAAATCGCACATCTTGCGGTCGGTTTGGCTTCAACCACTAAAGCAGGCGCAATTCGACCGTCGGTGCAAAAACACGGCAAATGGATTTGTTCAAATTCTTAGGACTTTGATGTTGATCGGTGCCAGGTGTGC
>JARFRG010000162.1 GCA_029287375.1 Boseongicola sp.
GAGTCGGTCATCCAGTCGCAAAAGCCACTTCTCATCATCGCAGAAGACGTTGAAGGCGAGGCTCTGGCCACGCTTGTTGTCAACAAACTGCGCGGTGGTCTGAAGATCGCAGCTGTCAAAGCACCGGGTTTCGGCGATCGCCGCAAAGCCATGCTTCAGGACATCGCGATCCTCACCGGTGGTCAGGTGATCTCGGAAGATCTTGGCATGAAGCTTGAGTCCGTCACGATGGACATGCTTGGCACCGCCAAGCGCGTTTCGATCACGAAGGACGAAACCACGATCATCGAAGGTCTTGGTGAGAAAGCCGAAATCGAAGCACGTGTTTCCCAGATCCGTCAACAGATCGAAGAAACCACATCGGACTATGATCGTGAAAAGCTTCAGGAACGTGTTGCCAAGCTTGCTGGTGGCGTTGCAGTCATCCGCGTTGGCGGCATGACCGAAACCGAAGTGAAAGAGCGCAAAGACCGCGTTGACGATGCACTGAACGCGACCCGAGCGGCCGTTCAAGAAGGTATCGTCGTTGGCGGTGGTGTTGCTCTGATCCAGGGTGCGAAAGCTCTCGACGGTCTCAAGGGCGCAAACAGCGACCAGGACGCCGGTATCGTCATCGTGCGTAAGGCTCTCGAAGCTCCTCTGCGTCAGATTGCTGAGAACTCGGGCGTCGATGGTTCGGTTGTTGCAGGCAAGGTTCGCGAAAGCGACGATCCCACGTTCGGCTTTAACGCGCAGACCGAAGAATATGGCGACATGTTCAAGTTCGGCGTTATCGACCCGGCCAAGGTTGTTCGGACTGCTTTGGAAGATGCAGCGTCTATCGCCGGTCTTCTGATCACGACGGAAGCCATGATCGCTGACAAGCCGGCCAAAGAAGGCGCAGGCGGCGGCGGCATGCCCGACATGGGCGGCATGGGCGGAATGATGTAAGTCATTCGCTTACCGCGAAAATCAGGGGTCGCCTTCGGGCGGCCCCTTTTTTGTTTCGTTTCGCGTGATCTGTTGCCATGTTCGGGTGGCACCAATCAAACAAGGAAACGTAAATGCTACGCCACATCGTCATGCACCGCTACAAGGACACCGCCAGCGCGGATGATCTGGTCGCCCTGAAAGCTGCTGTCGAAAGCTTTTCAGAGCATCCTTTGGTTCATTCACTGACCTGTGGAACAAACGTCGGGAAAGGCCCCAACCACTTTGACTTTGTCATGGTTGCCGATTTCGACGACGCAGATGCGCTTGGCGACTATATCCAAAGCGATATGCACAAGACCTATGTTTGCGAACATGCAAAGCACGTGGCCACACTGTCCGTCATCCAACACGAGCTTTAATAGCATCCACCCGATCTGATCGTTCAGGTCCATCACGGACAACGAGACGCCGCCGCGACATTTTCGGTCGTATTAATGCAATTTTGCGAAACCTTCTTGCGTCACCGATCCCTTGCCACTAAACCTTCGCAGGTGCAGAAAGAGGAAATGTTGCAATGCCGCATGATGGGTCCGCGCCGATGAGTAAAATGACCGTTCGAGACGACCTTTTGGCGCTGACGGGCGAGGCCGTGCCGGCTATCGTTGCCCTGTTGGATCGCGCGAAAGACGTGGTGCGCGCGCGGGTTTCCGACGCAGGCAAGATCAGCGCGGCCCTCATTGAAACACACCAGACCGCCGCACACGGCCTCGCGTGGGTCGCCACATATGTCGAGGCGCTTCGTCAGATGCAGGGCTGGGCCGAGCGACTTGAGGCAGACGGCAAATTTGGCGAGCTTGAGCAACTTATTCATCAGATCACCTTTGGCGAATACCTCTGGCAGCTTTATGGCGGCATCCCGATGAGTCAGGGCGAGATAGTTCGCCTACAAGACCTTGGCCTCACACAAGACGATCAGCGTGCGATGATGATCCCGGCTGTGATGACCCTGACCCAAGACGGCAACACACAGGCCGCACGCCTGCGTCTTGTGGAAATCATGCGGGAGCGGACTGCGGAAATCACCGTCGGCGCGACCGGGCTGGACGACGAACTTGAAATGATCCGAGAGCAGTTTCGCCGGTTTGCCAAGGACCGCGTCGAACCCGATGCGCACGACTGGCACCTGAAGGACGAACTGATCCCGATGGAGATCATCGACGAACTTGCCGAAATGGGTGTGTTCGGCCTGACGATCCCAGAGGAATACGGCGGATTTGGCCTGTCCAAAGCCTCGATGTGCGTGGTGTCCGAAGAACTTAGCCGTGGGTATATCGGTGTCGGTTCTCTTGGGACGCGCTCCGAGATTGCGGCCGAGTTGATCATCTGCGGCGGCACGGACGCGCAAAAAGCAAAGTGGCTGCCGGGCCTCGCATCCGGAGAAATCCTGCCCACGGCGGTCTTCACCGAACCCAACACCGGGTCGGACCTTGGGGCGCTGCGCACCAAGGCCACCAAGACGGGCGACAACTGGACGATCACCGGCAACAAGACGTGGATCACACACGCCGCCCGCACCCATGTGATGACGGTTCTGGCGCGCTCTGTGCCAGACACCGAAGACCACCGCGGCCTGTCGATGTATCTGGCCGAAAAGACCCCCGGCACGGATGAAACCCCTTTCCCGGACACGGGCCTGTCCGGCGGCGAGATCGAGGTTCTCGGCTATCGCGGCATGAAAGAATATACGGTTAACTTTGATGGCTTCGAGGTCAAAGGCGAGAACCTATTGGGCGACACCGAAGGCCAGGGCTTTAAGCAGTTGATGCAGACTTTTGAAAGCGCCCGCATCCAGACCGCTGCCCGTGCCATCGGTGTGGCGCAATCGGCTTTGGATGTGTCGATGCAATACGCCGAAGACCGCAAACAGTTCGGCAAATCACTGATCGAATTCCCGCGCGTGGCGTCAAAACTGGCGATGATGGCCGTCGAGATCATGGTTGCACGTCAGCTCACGTATTTCTCAGCCGCCGAGAAGGACAACGACCGGCGCTGCGATCTTGAGGCGGGCATGGCCAAGCTTTTGGGCGCGCGGGTCGCTTGGGCGGCGGCGGATAACGGATTGCAGATCCATGGCGGCAACGGGTTTGCCTTGGAGTACAAAATCAGCCGCATCCTGTGCGATGCACGTATTCTGAATATCTTTGAAGGCGCTGCGGAAATTCAGGCGCAGGTCATTGCGCGTCGCCTTCTGGCCTGACCCCACGCGCAATCAAATCGATGAACCGTTGCCGTGCCGCAGGCAGCGGGCGATCCCCCAGAGTTGGCGCAAAATGCTGGCCGAGAAAATGCCCCGTCACCTGAAGCCCGTCCAGAATATCCCGGTCGCCCCCCTCGCCCATACCGACCAATGCCGGGGACAGCGGCAGCATCCGGTCTGCCCATTCGCCCGCCCCGGCACGCGACACGGCGCGGCCAGATTTTGGCGAGACAAACACCAGATTGTCTGACCGATCCGTCACAGCGCAACGCCCCAGATCAAGTCCAAACCCAAGATCATCCAAAAGCGCCAGTTCCCATCTCAGATAACCAAGCCGCCAAAAATCGCCGTTCCCGATCATGTCGAGCACGGCCAGCGTGCGACGGTACAAATTCGCATGGGCTTCACGTTCGGGCAGGACAAACGACAAAAGAGATGTCACCGCGTTCATCGCCGCCAGTGTATCGCGCGCGCCCATAAGGTCGGCCCGACTGCGCACCGGTTCGACCGTGAACGCCCCGAGATGATCTTCGAGGCGCGCACGCCACGCCACATCAATCTGCGCACCCGGCTGCAAAATGGGCGCGATTTTGCGGCTGGTCCCGCCGCGCACAACGCCGGCGTGACGGCCATGGCCTTCGGTGAAAACGTCGATGATCGCGGATGTCTCGCCGTGCTTTCGCACCGCCAGCAGAACACCCTCTTCGCGCCAATCCATAGGTGTCTTATCTCGCGCTTTGTGCAGCGATGCAAAGCCTCACGCGAGGCTTGGATCATCCAGCAAATGCCGCCCCTGACGATCCTCGACCTCGATCACCCAGAGATCGGGATCAAACGAACGCTGCTTATTGACGCTTACGTCAACGTCAACTTCGTCACCTTCAACATGAACAACCCATCGCCGCTCTCCGCTTATGATGTCGAACGATCGGTGATAACAGCAGGCCTTGCCGTCCAGAGTGTTCAGCTTGATCAGGACCGCCCCGGCGGTGTGGTCTCCGCGTGCCACCACAAAGGCCGGAATATCCGCAAGTCGGCATCGCGTCAGATAGGCCGCCACCCATATTTCGGAAGTCAGTCTAGGAGACATTATTTTCCGTCCGAAAAATCGAGCCCCATTTGCGAATACCGCTCGGCTTCGTCCAACCAGTTTGGCCGTACCTTGACCTGCAAAAACAGATGCGCCGGACGCCCCAGGAACTCGGAAATTTCGACCCGCGCCAATTGCCCGACAGCCTTGATCGTTTCGCCACGCTTGCCCAGCAAGATGCCCTTATGACCGTCGCGCACCACGTAAATGATCTGATCAATCCGCACCGAACCGTCGTCGCGCTCTTCCCAGTTTTCGGTCTCGACCGTCAGCTGATAGGGCAATTCCTGATGCATACGCAGCGTCAGCTTTTCGCGGGTCATTTCGGCCGCAATCATCCGCAACGGCAAGTCGGCAATCTGATCCTCGGGATAAAGCCACGGACCTTCTGGCACCGTTTTGGACAGCCAGACTTTGAGATCGTCAACGCCATAGCCCTTTTCGGCAGAGATCATAAAGGTCTCGGTGAATTGAAACCGCGCGTTCATCGCTTCGGTCAGCTTCAAAAGCACAGAGCTTTCGACTTTGTCGATTTTGTTGATCGCCAAAGCGACGGCCCCGCGACCCACACGATCCCCGAGACTGTCCAGGATCGCTTCGACACCCTGTGTCATACCCCTGTGTGCCTCGATCATCAACACCACAACATCCGCGTCCGCCGCCCCGCTCCAGGCGGCAGCGACCATTGCGCGGTCGAGACGACGCTTGGGGCTGAACAGACCCGGCGTGTCGACAAAAACGATCTGCGCATCGCCCTGAATGGCAACGCCACGAATACGCGCGCGGGTTGTCTGCACCTTATGCGTAACGATAGACACCTTTGCCCCGACCATGCGGTTCAAAAGCGTTGATTTCCCGGCATTTGGCTCGCCGATCAGGGCCACGAAACCGGCGCGGGTGGGTGAAGTGTTTTCTGTCATGGGACTGCCAGTAGTTGATTCGAAGCCCGAGGGCCAGAACAGACCATATCCTGCGTAATCTGAGGCCTGACCCCCAAGGCCGCCTGATCAATGCCAGATGAGCGGGCGAAAATGCCGTTCAGCTCAGGTCGCAATGTCACCGAATGTTTCGCTTGTCTTGCAACACATACATTCTATCGAAAATATCTGCGTTACCCTGTCTTAGAACAGCCCCGGTGGAATTGGGTTGATAAGTTTGGTCGCTTTGGCCTCGCACAAATCGGCCATCTGATTGGCGGCATCGGCAGGATCCAATTGGTCATTGGTAACCGCAGTCGCCAATGACTGGATTAAGGGCCTGTAGGTTTCTTCATCGTCCCCATCCAGCCATTCACCTAGTCTGTCGAACATCCGGTCATTAAATCCAGTGGCAAACGCGCCGGGGTTGGCCAACGCCACGTCAATTCCCAGAGGCGCCAGTTCTTCGCGAAGGCTTCCGCCCATCGCCTGCATGGCATGTTTAGACATTGCGTATGGCCCCGACATCGCTCCAGCACTTACCCCCGCAATTGAAGAGACAAATAACAAACGCCCGGATCCCCTCTCGATCATGGCCGGAAGACAGGCCTGCGTAATGGCGAGCGTCCCAAATACGTTCACTTCGAATACATGACGAGCGCGCTCCATAGGGATTAGGGCAAGCGGGCCAAGTTCACTTACGCCCGCATTATTTACCAATACATCTGGCGCGAACTGCGCCGCGTGTGCTCGGTCTTGTGCGTTTGTAATATCAAGCTTGATGGTTGTGATTCTGTCCTGATTCTCGGTGAAGTCCGCATCTTGCGACGAATGCATACCGGCCACCACATCGTGCCCACGGCGCGCCAATTCGATCGTGGTCAAACGCCCGAATCCAGTACCAGCCCCAGTTATGAGAATTCTCATTTGAGTTCACCTATCTCGCCCTTGCCTGACAACTATGGCGGGTGAGGCTATGAATTAATAGTCTGTGCGTATTGGTGCCTTTGTACCCAAACCAACTGCTCGCTGGATGGGCGACCAAGATACACCTTCCAATCGAACCAGCGCTAACCCGCCTCGACCCGTGCCAAAAGCGCCTTGGCCGCCATCTGTTCTGCGGCGCGTTTAGACGGCGCTTGGGCGGCCTCTGTCTCACCGGTCGACAAACGCGCCTCGACTGTGAAGATCGGTGCGTGATCCGGTCCTGTGCGCCCGGTCGCCACATAGCTCGGTGGCGCAAGGCCCCGTGCCTGCGCCCATT
>JARFRG010000173.1 GCA_029287375.1 Boseongicola sp.
CTGACCGCGAATATGCGCTGCGCCTATCCTCTTGAGTATATCTCGAATGCCTCGAAAACTGCGATTGGCGGGCATCCGAAAAACATCATCATGCTGACCTGTGACGCCTTTGGGGTTCTGCCGCCAATTGCGCGGCTGACCCCGGCGCAGGCGATGTATCACTTCTTGTCGGGATTTACCGCGAAAGTCGCGGGAACCGAGCGTGGCGTGACCGAACCCCAGCCGACGTTTTCCACCTGTTTTGGCGCGCCCTTTATGCCGCGTCGCCCTGAAGTCTATGGCGCACTTCTGCGCGACAAGATCGCCAAGCATGGTGCGACCTGCTGGTTGGTCAACACCGGCTGGACCGGGGGCGCCTATGGCACCGGCAGCCGGATGCCGATCAAGGCAACGCGTGCGCTTTTGACCTCCGCCCTGGACGGATCATTGGAGGATGCCGAATATCGCAAAGACAAGCATTTCGGCTTTGAAGTGCCGACGCATGTGAAGGCGTCGACGGTGCCGGACATCCTTTTGGACCCGCGTCGGACCTGGGATGATGGCGAGGCCTATGATCGTCAGGCGGCCAAGCTGGTGGCGATGTTTGCCGAAAACTTCGGTCAGTACGAAAGCCACATCGACGATGATGTAAAAGCTGTCGCGATTGGCTGATTTCGACTGCTTGCAGCAGCCGACAAACCGGAAGGGCTCTGCCCCTCCGGACCTCCCCGAGGTATTTTCAAAGGGTGAAGTTCTAGCCCATAAGCCCCCGGCGGATCAGGTTGAGCCCCGCAACGACAAGCACCAAAAGCGTCACTTTTCGGAATTTGTCCTGATCAAGTCGGTCTTGCACCATGAAGCCAAGCACAAGCCCCACAAGCGCAGGCCCGAGAAGCAGAAATGAAAGCGTCACTGACGGCGCGGTCAGAACGCCGGATTTTGTGTGCGCGAGGGCGAGGGTGATTGCACCGGCACCATAGACCACGCCCTGAACCCGCATTTGTTCGACTTTCGGCGTATTGAGCGCGGTCAGGTAAAGAACCGTCGGCGGCCCCCAAATGCCCGAAATACCCCCCAGAAAACCCGAAAACGCCCCCACGCCCAGTTCGACAGGTCTGCGATTGTTGGCGTCGACATGCGGTCGCCACCCCACAAGCTGGAGGATCGCAAAGCCCGTGACAGGCACGCCGAGGATCAAAAACAGCAACCACGCGGGCAGTGTCGTAACGAGCTGTGCGCTGAGTGCGATAAAGACCAGGAGCATGAGCAGGAAGCGCCAGTGGATACGCGCCGAACCAATCGCTGCGATGGGTCCATTTCGCAACGCCTGCCAGACGTTGGCCACAACAGCCGGCACGATTAGCCCGGCCAATGCGACGTCTGGTGGCAGGAACGATGCAAGCCCCGAGATCAAAATCATCGGAAGCGCAAAGCCCACAGTCCCTTTGATGAAGCCAGCCAACAGCGCCAACGCAATCGACGCGGCGACAAGTACGGGTCCAAGGCTTTGGATTAAGTCGAAATTCATGGGATGCGGTCTAAACGTCCTCTGCGTCGAAGGAAAGCACGGCGCCGGTTCCCGTTTCGCTAAGACCATAGACGCCGCGATCAACGACTTTGAACCAACCGTAGTGATTGTCCCGCATCAGGCGGGTGGCTTTGCCCACAGCCGTCGCGCCAGCCACAACAGCACCCTTGGACGGGCCATGCGCAGCAAGATAGGCCGCGCAGGCCTGAGCATCCTGCCGATAGGCCGTTACCAGCCCCGCGGTGCGCGCCGCGCCGCCCAAGTTCGGATCCCCCGTGCGTCGGTTGAATTCCCGCAACAAACGCGCCTTCTTGACCTTGATCTTGCGCGGTTGAAACGGCCCCGGATCGCAGTGAACCTCGACCAGCGCGTCCTTGGTGCGCACCGTGATCAGCCCAATTCCAAGCCGGCGACACAGCTTTTTCATATTCTTCAAGGCGCTCTGAAACGGCCTGCCGGTTTTGCGCGGAACGGCGATATAGACCAGCTCACTGATGATCTGTCGGTCAATCGCCTGATGCACCAGTGTCAGCGAAAACCCGACTTTCAGCTCTACGATCAGCGGCGGATCCCCCTCACGACAAGCCACGACATCCGCAGCGCCTATTTCGGCTTTGACCTCCCAGCCCTGCCCCTCAAGGAACGCCTTAACGGGCGGGTAAAGCTCGGTTTCGCGCACGTGTTCGTCCTTTGACTGCTCGGGCCAAGACTGCCCCGAAACCCCGCACCGCTTCAAGCGCTGCGGGGTCGCTTTGTTACCGACCGCCAGCGCGACCCGGGAACAGCTTGGGCTTGCCGCCTTTGGCGCGGCCCGGTTTCAGACCTGTCGGCAACCGGGACTGATTGGGACGAAATCCCGTCTCCTTCGCAGGCTCCAAAGGTGAAGACACAGGTTTGGACCCGCCAAAGGCAGGGGTTTTTGTGGATTTGGCCATTCTATGACCTTTCGTTTTCGATGGAATTTGGACGCCGCGCGCGATGCACGACACAAGTGCGCCCTGATAGGCGTCAGGCAGACATGTCCATTGTCAGAATACTCCTGGATAAAAAGGCAGCGCAAAAAGCGCGATCAAAACCGGCAAAACGCCTAAATCTGATGCTCCATCGACAGAGTCCTCCATATCAAGCCACACCTTCATACAACCTTAGGCCACCTGCGTCAAAACCATGCAGGGAGCACCGCGTGACATCCTCAACCCCCCTGCTATAACGCCCGCGAAACCTCTCTCCCTGACGGAACACCTTTTATGACCATCAAAGTATTCGGCCACAAATCACCCGACACCGACTCGACCGGATCACCGATCATCTGGGCATGGTATCTCACGGAATGCCGCGGCACCCCGGCCGAACCACGCCTGCTTGGCGACCCCAACACCGAAGCATTATTCGTCCTGCGCCATTGGAACCTTGACCGACCAGAATTGCTGGAAGACGTCAGCGCCAGTGACGAGGTCGTCATCGTCGACACCAACAATATTGCGGAACTGCCCGCGTCGATCAACGATGCCAAAGTGATCGAGGTTATCGACCACCACATGCTGCAAGGTGGTCTGAAAACCAAAGGCCCAATCAATTTCACCGTGCGTCCCGTCGCCTGCACTGCGACGATCATGTACGATCTGATGGGGGCTGACGCCGAAAAGATGCCGCGCGAGATTAAAGGCGCGATGTTGTCGTGTATCCTGTCAGACACGCTGGAATTCCGCTCGCCCACAACCACAGATGTCGACCGCGAACTGGCCGAAAAACTGGCGGCAGACCTCGGCATCAACATCCGCGACTATGCCAGCGATATGTTTGCCGCAAAATCTGATGTGTCGTCCTATTCCGACAGTGAATTGCTGCGGATGGACAGCAAATCTTACGACATCGACGGCATGAAGTTTCGTATTTCCGTGCTTGAGACAACATCTCCCGGCACGCTTTTGGCGCGCAAGGCCGGGTTGATGGAAGACCTCACATCTGTCGCCGAAGACGACGGCGTGGATCACGTGTTGTTCTTCATCATCGACATCCTCAGCGAAGAAGCCCTGATGTTCATCCAGAACGACACGGTCCGCCGCGTCGCCGAAAAGAGCTTTGGCGTGTCCGTGCCTGGCGATATTGTCGCCCTACCCGGCATCGTTAGCCGCAAAAAGCAGATCATTCCTGCGCTGAAAGTCTAGACCCCCATGAGCATCCCCATCGTTGCGTCTCTTGCCGACATCGCGGACCGATACGACGCGGTCTTTTGCGATCTTTGGGGATGCCTGCACAATGGCGTTGAACCCTTTGCCGAGGCGGTTGAGGCCCTGCGCGGATTTCGCGCGCGCGGCGGCAAAATCGTCTTGCTGACCAATGCGCCGCGCCCGCGTGCGTCGGTTGAGCGGCAGCTTGAACAGATCGGCGTGGCACGCGATTGTTGGGACGTGATCGCCACAAGCGGCGATTCCGCGCGGTCCGCGATGTTTCGCGGCGTCATTGGCGACAAAGTCTGGTTCATGGGCCAGGACTACGATCTGACCTTTTTCGAGCCGATCCATCTTGTCGATGATCCACTGCAAATCACCCGCACGCCCTTGGAGGACGCCACAGGCATTGTCTGTCTTGGTCCTTTCGATTCTCAGGCCGACCCAGCGGTAAATCGCCCGGAATTTCTCTATGCCAAGCAAAAGGGCCTCAAGCTTTTGTGCGCCAACCCGGACATCGTCGTAGATCGTGGTGACACGCGCGAATGGTGTGCAGGCGCACTGGCCAAACTCTATACGGAAATGGGTGGCGAGAGCCTCTATTTCGGCAAACCACATCCCCCGGTCTACGATCTTGCACGCCGCCGCCTTGCGGGGTTGGGCCGCGAAATTCCGGATGACCGCATCTTGGCGATTGGGGACGGCATTGGCACAGATATCAAAGGCGCGCTGGGCGAAAACATCGACAGCCTGTTCATCACAGGTGGGCTGGCCCTCGTCGAAACTCTGACGGTCGATGACCCGGATCAGAAGGCGCTCGATGATTTCGTCGCAAGCCAGCAGATCACCCCGACCTATGCCATCGGATTCCTGCGCTAGTCCTTCGGCGGTTTTCTTAACGCATTCTTCATGAAATGACCGTCCGCATGGTAAATGTGGGGATTTATCCACCGTTCGTTGGTCATCCACCGACGTAATACCGACGTTATACCGACGCGATACAGACGTGCGGTTTTTCCCATTTCCTGAGAAAATCAGGGAAATGAACAGGTTTGCATGAAATCGGTGGTCTTGGGTGCGAACGTTGCGTCAGCTTTCGCGCAAAACCTCGGTAAACGCGCCGCCAAAACGTACGGCCAGACGGTCGCCCAAAAGCCGCTCGACATCGCCTGCCCGGTCCGCACCAAGCGCCGCAACCTTGGCCAAAAGCGAGGCCGAACACGACATCGGCTTGCCCGTTCCATCCGCGCCCCGTGCCAGTTCGGCCTGTGCGGCCAAGAGGCGGTCATAGGTTTCACCCGCTGCGCGTCCGGCCAGTTTGCGGCGCACCGGATGGGCCGGTGCATTGGCCTCTCCTGTGATTACCTCAAGAAAACCAGCGCCATAGCGTTCCAGCTTTTTGGCTCCGACGCCGGAAATGCCAGCCATTTCATCCATGGAGTTGGGCCGTGTTTCCGCCATCTCGATCAATGTCCGGTCGGTGAAGATGACATAGGCCGGCACCCGCGCGGCTTCCGCAAGACCACGGCGTTTTGCCTTCAACGCGGACAGCAACGGCGCGTCTTCGTCGTTGACCAAGGTCTTGGCCGCAGGACGGCGGGACGGTTTCATCGTGTCTTTTCTTAGGGTTATCGAAGCCTCACCCCGCAGAATAGGCCGCGCAGCATCTGTCATCCGCAAGCCGCCGTGACGTTCGGGATCAGGGCGCACAAGGTCTTGCCCCATCATCTGACGAAACACGACCGTCCAGGTCCGGCGATCAATGTCCTTGCCCACGCCGAATGTCGGTAAATCCTCATGCCCACGTTGGCGCACTTTATCCGTCTGATTTCCAACAAGAATATCAATCAAATGCCCCGCGCCGAACATCTCTCCGGTCCGCAGTATGGCAGACAAGGCTTTGCGCACTGCCTCTGTGCCATCAAAGGTTTCGGGTGGCGTATCGCACAAGTCGCAGGTGCCGCAGGGCTTTGGGTTTTCGCCAAAATACGTCAGCAAATTCTGCCGCCGACAGACATGCGCTTCGGCCAGTCCAAGCAGCGCATTCAGCCGTCCATGATCCGCCATCCGACGTTCCGGCGGTGCCAGACCTTCGTCGATCTGCATCCGGCGAAAACGGATATCATCCGCCCCAAAAAGCGTCAGCGTCTCGGCTGGCGCTCCATCCCGCCCGGCGCGGCCAGTCTCTTGATAATATGACTCAATTGACTTCGGAAGGTCCGCATGTGCGACCCAGCGAATGTCCGGTTTATCGATCCCCATCCCAAAGGCAATCGTCGCCACAACGACCAGATCATCGTCCGTCTGAAAGCGCCGCTCAACCTCGCGTCGATGGTCCGGTTCCATCCCGCCATGATAGGCCAACGCCGAATGCCCGGCGTCACACATCGCCTTTGCAAGCGTTTCGGTTTTTGCACGGGTACCGCAATACACGATGCCTGACAGCCCCTTGCGCGACGCCGCGAAATTCAGGATCTGTTCGCGCGGTTTGTCCTTGGCCGCAAAGGCAAGATGGATGTTCGGTCGGTCAAAACCACCCAGGAAAATCGTCGGTTCTTCATCCCCGAACAAACGCTGAGATATTTCGTCACGTGTTTCGGCATCCGCCGTTGCCGTGAAGGCCGCAAGTGGCACATCCAGCGCCCGACGAAGCGCCCCGATGCGTAAATAATCCGGGCGGAAATCATGGCCCCATTGGCTCACGCAATGCGCCTCGTCCACGGCCAAAAGCGTGACACCCGCTTGCGACAACATCCGGTCTGTGCCGCCCGAGGCAAGTCGTTCTGGGGCCATATAAAGCAGCTTTAGATCGCCCTTGTGAAGCGCGTCAAACACAGACGCGTTTTCGTCTTCGGTGTTGGCCGAAGTCAACGCCCCGGCAGACACCCCCGCTTCTTTCAGCGCGCGCACCTGATCGCGCATCAAAGCAATCAGCGGAGAAATAACCACAGTCAATCCCGGGCGCATCAAAGCAGGGAGTTGAAAACAAAGAGATTTTCCGCCACCCGTCGGCAGGATCGCAAGCACGTCGGCTCCCGAAGCGACCGCCGAGACGATATCCGCCTGCATCGGGCGAAACCCGTCAAAGCCGAAGACTTCACTTAGGATGGAATGGGCGGTGGCGTTGGATCCGTCCATTTATGTGCCTTGTTTTTATGACTGCTCTTGTTGGCTACACCTTCGCATGTGAACGGCAGGTGAACAAGGCTGGGCAAGGCTTTGGGGATTACATAAAGGCGTTCGCGTTGTTGATCAGGATGATGCGCAACGCATAGACCGCAATCAGCGCGACAAGCGGCGCAAGATCAAGCCCCCCGGTGTTTGGCAAAAAGCCGCGAATGCGTCCGTAGACGGGTTCCAGCAGGCGGTTCAAACCATCCCAGACCTGACGCACAAACGGCTGGTGCAGGTTCAGCACACTAAAGCTGATCAACCAGCTCATCACGATGTGCGCGATCATGATGAACCATGCGACATCAAGGATCAGGAGCAGAATTTGGAGGATCGATTGCATTGGCCGGGTTTCCGTCTTTTTGGGTGACCTTCACCTAAGCGCAGGAACCGACGCTGACAAGACCCGTGTGCCGCGACGTAGTGCTTGACCCATCAGGCACAAACCGCGATGCGTCCGGTCGGAGGCGCACAAATGTATCCCTATTTTCGAGCCGCGTATTTCATGTTCAAAGCCCGTTCGATGCCTGAAATCGGCATTTACGACTGGCATGTATCAACCCACAGGGCATGGCCGTGGGACACGGACGCGTTTGGCGAACTGAACAATGGGCGCATCCTGACGTTGTTCGAGCTTGGGCGCTGGCAGGCAGGCGTGCGGATGGGCATCATGGGAAAGACCCTGAAAGCGGGGATCATGTTTCCGATCGCCGGCGTTTCGGTGCGCTATCGCAAGCGGGTTCCGGTGTTCCAGACATATCGGATGCAGACACGGTTTCTCGGGTTTGACGACCGCTTTATCTACGTTGAACAGTCAATGTGGCAAGGCGAGACCTGCATGAACCAAATGCTTCTCAGGTTTGCCCCAAAGACACGAAACGGCACCATCCCACCTGTCGAGTACATGCAAAAGATGGGCCTTGACGACGAGAACCGGCCATTGCCCGACTGGGCAAGCAACTGGATCAAAGCCGACGCGACACGCCCCTGGCCCCCGATGGATGGTCCTGTTTTCCAAAGCTGAGTGTTGCGCATCGTGTCTGGCCACTATCTAAGTGCCCGAAAATAGACAGGACGACACAATGGCCGAGCCGAGCCTTAAGAAACGCATCTGGGGCTGGTACTTTTTTGATTGGGCCAGTCAACCCTATCACACGGTCTTGCTGACGTTCATCTTCGGGCCGTTTTTTGCATCCGTTGCCGCCGAATCTTTCATGACCGCTGGCCTTGATGAACAGGCCGCAGATGCCCGTGCGCAATCGATCTGGTCACTGTGCCTGACCATAACCGGACTGATTGTCGGCTTTGGCGGCCCCATAATGGGCGCGCTGGCAGACACGGCAGGCCGACGCATGCCTTGGATTATTGGGTTTTCTGCAATGTTCGTCATCGGGGCGAGCGGGTTGTGGTTTACCGCTCCGGACGGGTCGAACCTGATCTGGGCGCTGTTGTTTTTTGCATTGGGCTTTATTGGAGCCGAGTACGCGTTGATTTTTACGAACGCACAGTTGCCGTCGCTTGGGACACCGCAAGAAATCGGAAAAATCTCAGGGTCAGGGTTTGCCTTTGGATACCTTGGAGGGTTGATTTCTCTCGCGATAATTCTAGTGTTTTTTGTGGAACAGGGAAACGGGCTGACCATCGCCGGGCTGGCGCCTGCGTTCGGCTTGGACGCGCAGGCGCGTGAAGGCACGCGGTTTGCCGGACCCTTTGCGGCTCTTTGGTTTCTGGTGTTCATGATCCCGTACTTTCTGTGGGTGCGCGAGGTCAGGCCCAAGCGGGTCAAGCATTCCATCAAGGCCGCGCTGACAAGTCTGGGCAGGTCGATAAAGGGGCTCGCAAAGCGGCCATCGCTGGCCTCGTATCTTGGCTCATCGATGCTTTATCGCGACGCGCTGAATGGGCTCTATGGATTTGGCGGAACCTATGCCCTGCTTGTTCTGAACTGGGAGGTCACGCAGGTCGGGGTCTTTGGGATCATCAGCGTTTTGGCGGCAGCGGGTTTTTCGTGGCTGGGGGGCGGGCTTGATAAACGCTTTGGGCCAAAGCCAGTGATCATCGTGACCATCGTGGGGTTGATGCTGGTCTGCCTGACCATCGTCAACATGAGCCGCGAAAGCTTTTATGGAGTGGCTCTGGCCGCCAGTTCGTCGTTGCCCGACGTGATGTTCTTTGGCTGCGGTGTCATGATCGGCGGCTTGGGCGGAATTTTGCAGGCGGCAAGTCGGTCGATGATGGTACGGCATGCAGACCCGGACGCACCGACCGAAAGCTTTGGTCTCTATGGGCTTTCCGGGCGTGCGACATCGTTTCTTGCTCCGGCTTTGATCGGCACTGTGACCGCGATCACGGAAAGCGCCCGACTTGGGGTCGCGCCTTTGATCTTTTTGTTCCTTCTTGGCCTCGTTTTGCTACCATGGGTCAAACCCGACGGAGATCGAGCAGACACATGGGATCAAAGATCGTAGCCGTCCTGACGGCCATCGCACTTACCGTTTCACCCGTTGCCGCTGAACCTCTTGCGAAAGAGCTGTTCGGCTCGGAGCACACTGCGTCACGACATACCGCAGCGCCGTTTGGGGGGTATGCCAAGGGATGTCTTGCGGGCGGCGCGCAACTGGCCGAAAGCGGGCCAACGTGGCAGGCAATGCGACTGAGCCGGAACCGCAATTGGGGGCATCCGAAGACGCTTGATTTCATCGGGCGGCTTTCCCGCTTTGCTGCCACGCAACCAGGGTGGAACGGTCTGTATATCGGAGACATTTCACAACCGCGTGGCGGGCCGATGCTGACCGGACACCGCAGCCATCAGTTGGGTCTGGATATTGATGTGTGGATGCTGCCCGCGAAGGATTTATCCCTCGGTCGGACCACGCGCGAGAATATTTCGTCGATTTCCACGCGGCGTGCGAACGGGGCCTTTGTGAACGACAATTGGAGCCCGGCGCATCACCAAATTCTGAAGGCCGCAGCAAGCGATCCGGACGTGGCGCGGATTTTTGTATTTCCCGGTGCCAAAGTGCAGATGTGCAACGACGCGCGCGGAGACCGATCCTGGTTGCGCAAAATCCGACCTTGGTGGGGGCATCACTATCATTTCCATGTCCGCCTGAATTGCCCAAGCAATGCAGGGGCCTGCGTTAATCAGGCGCCTCCTCCGGCTGGGGATGGCTGTGATCAGGCGCGCGAATGGGTAGACAACATCCTGAACCCTCCCCCCCCCGATCCCAATGCGAAACCTGCGCCGCCGCGCAAAGAACTGGTGATGGCAGACCTGCCACGGCAATGCGCGCAAGTTTTGTCGCGCTAATCCTTGCCGCGACCCCGGTTGCGTCCGAGCCTGTGCTTGAGCAACTGTCGGTCTACGTCTGGGAACGCCCCGAGCGCTATTTTGGTGGGTGGTCAGCGATTGAGGTCGCCAAGGGCGGAATGACTTTCACCGCAATCGGCGACAATGCGCAAAGCTATTATGGGACATTCCAGCGAGATGGTGACCGAATTACGGGCGTATCACGCGGTCCAGTTGGGGCGCTGACGGACATTGATGGCGTGGCGTTTTTTCGAAAAGGCACAGAGGAACTCAACGACAGCGAAGGACTTGCAGTGTTTCCTGACGGTCGTTTTGCGGTGTCGTTCGAGCGCACCTCGCGGATCATTGTTTACGACGAAGACGCGCTGCCGGTCAGAATTGAGTTGCCCCGCGAAGTGAACGGGCTGGCAGAAAATGGTGGTGTTGAGGCTTTGGCGATCGACGGCGAAGGTCGATTGATTGCGATCCCCGAGACAGTTCCGAAAGATGCGCCGGGCTTTCCTGTTTGGCGGCAGGACGGCAACGGCTGGGAAACGGTTGGTCATTTGAAGCGAACCCAAGGGTTTCGTCCTGTGGGCGCAGATGTCGGGCCGGACGGAAGACTTTATGTGCTTGAGCGCGCGTTTCGTTTGATAGGATTTCAAAGCCGCATTCGTGCGTTTGATCTGGACGCTTTTGCGCCCGAGGGTGCGTTACTTTGGGTAGCTTCTATGTTGGCGTTCGACAATTTGGAAGGGCTGTCGGTTTGGGAGGACGCAGGCGGAGCTTTGCGCTTTACGATGATTTCAGATGACAATTATCTGTCAGTGCAGCGCACTGAGATCGTCGAGTTCCGCTTGACGCAGTGACGTGGGGCCGCTAGGTGCGACCGTCCCCAAACGGGGCCAAGTATCCGAATACCTTGTCAAAACGGAAAACAATATGACCCGCATTCTTCCCGGCATTTTTGCCATGGCCGCCATTGTTGTGGCCTCAAATATTCTTGTGCAATTCCTCTTTGGGCAATGGCTGACCTGGGGTGCATTCACCTATCCACTGGCGTTTCTCGTCACGGACGTAATGAACCGCGTTTATGGTGCGCGCGACGCACGCAAGGTCGTCTTTGCGGGATTTATCGCGGGCGTCGCCTGTTCGCTGATAGGCACGCAAATCATTGGAGAGTTTGGCCCGCTGGTTACGTGGCGCATTGCAGTCGGATCGGGGCTGGCTTTCCTTTCGGCGCAACTGCTGGATGTCGCCATCTTTGACCGTCTGCGCGGTGGCACATGGTGGCGCGCACCGCTGGTATCCACGTTCGTGGGTTCTGCGGTCGATACCGCATTGTTCTTTACCATCGCGTTTTCGGCAACGCTGGCCTTTATCGAACCTGGTAACGACGTAAGCTGGGCCGGAGAAGTCCTGCCGATGTTGGGCTTTGGCCCCGCAGCGCCGCTTTGGGTCTCGCTGGCGGTGGCCGATTGGGGTGTAAAACTTGCCCTCGCTCTCATCGCTCTGGTGCCATTTCGCATAATTGTGAGGCGCTTAGGGGCACGCGTTGCGTAAAAAATGTTGACAGACACAATATCTGCCCCCACCTTTTAGATATCAGAAACAAACGAAAGGAGGTGGTCCAGTGTCTAGAGCGATATTGGAGATACGTGTTGGAACAGTCGGAGGGATCGTCGCCTGAAGGCAGACCTGCAGGCAGAACACCTTTGATTGGGCCGTCGGCTTGACCGACCCCTAACTGGCCCATCTCCAAAACACTCGGAAGGGTCGCCTAACGGCGGCCCTTCTTCTATGTAGGTTTCCATGCAGATCACGCCCGAAATCACGATTGCCGACTGGGAACTGACCGAGAGCTTTATGCGTGCTTCGGGACCGGGCGGGCAAAATGTGAATAAAGTCGCCTCCGCCGTCGAGTTGCGGTTTGAGGCCGAGCGATCTCCGCATCTTCCGTTGGCGGTCAAGCAGCGATTGCGGCGTTTGGCGGGACGGCGCTGGACCAAAGAGGGCGCGATTGTCATTCAAGTCAGCGAAGAGCGCAGTCAGGCGCGCAATCGTGAAATCGCCCGCGCGCGGATGGCCGATCTGATCCGGCGCGCCACGGAAAAACCAAAGAGACGCATCAAGACCCGAGTGCCGCTTGGTCAGAAACGCAAACGCGTCGACGCGAAAAAGCATCGCGGTCAGATCAAGACGCTGCGCGGGTCGATCGACGATTGACGGCCACCGGGACTAGCGAAGATAGCTCTCAAGTTCTGGCGGTGGGTCTGCGAACAGTGTTTCGGTGAGCTGAGGCGCAGCCGCGTGTCCGTTGGCAATCAGGATCGTCTGCTGGGCCTGTTGTGCATCAAGCGGATCATGGGTCACCATCAAAATGGTCGCATCTGGCAAAAGCTTCCGAACAAGGTCCAACATCTCGCGGCGTTGTGCGGGGCCGAGCGCGGAAAACGGCTCGTCCATCAACACGACAGGCCGGTCCGTCAAAAGAACGCGAGCCAAAGCCGCGCGGCTTTGCTGGCCGCCAGACAAATCGGCGGGTTTTCGGGTCTCGAACCCAACAAGACCCACGCGGGCCAATGCGTTGCTTGCGCGCGCGCGGGTTTCGGCATCGGG
>JARFRG010000186.1 GCA_029287375.1 Boseongicola sp.
ACTACACAGAGCACTAGTCGTCGGCAGCGTCAGATGTGTATAAGAGACAGCCCCATCTCATTGTTTATCAGCTCAACTAATTTGTTGGGAGGTAGGGCTTTGACTGATAAGGCCTCGACTGCCAGTTTGTCTTTTATAAAGTCCGTGCGAAAGGCCATCCAGATTGATCTTCAGTATCCGAAGCTTTCAGATTTATGCGACGTCGCTTGCAGCCATGCTCGTCTTGGTCACGCTGGTCGTCAGTCTAAAGGAGACACAAGGGCATCTCGTTTACTCACTCGACGACCCGTATATTCATTTGGCGTTGGCGGAATCGATTCTTGAGGGCGAGTACGGGATTAATTCGGGGGAGTATGCCTCTCCTTCTTCTTCAATCCTTTACCCATTTTTGATGGCCTTCGGGCTTTTTCTGGGTTTCGGTTCTGTCACGCCGCTCCTTTTCACGATTCCGTCTTCGCTACTTTCTGTTTGGGTCGTGGCCGGCGTAGCTAACCGGCAAATGGAGTTTGAGAAATTCGACAATATGAGGTGGCCATTCATCGTCTTGGCGGCGGCCATTGCGTTGTCCATGAACGCCGTTGCTTTGCCATTCACCGGAATGGAGCATTCAGTCCATGTTCTCGCGGTGGTCCTTGCCTTGTCGGGGCTTTACCGTACCGCGGTCCTCAAGGATACTTCGGGGCTTGGGGTTGCTGTTGTTGGAACGATTATTTGTGCGTTCATACGGTTTGAGGGCCTCGCTCTCGCCTTAGCAATGATAATTGCGCTGGGTGTTCTCGGGTATCGAAGGCATGCAATTTTTTCCGCATTGGTGATCGTCGCCGGTCTTGCGATGTATTTCGCCACTATGAAAAGCTATGGGTTGCCCGCGCTCCCCAGCTCGGTCATGACAAAATCCATTATTGCGGCCGATGCCGCGGATGCCGACGCCTTTGGCCTTATCGTCGGGTTCTTGGTAAATATTTATGTTTCATTGTTTAACCGCTGGGGAACATTGTTTGCTCTGACGGCAACGGCTCTTTGTGTTGTTGCTTTTCTTGGCAAGGATTTTGCCAAGGGCCACCGGGTTTTCTTGACGGTGGTTGCCGCCACGCTGTCTGCGCATGTTGTGGCAGGCCAGTATGGTTGGTTCGCGCGATACGAGGTCTATGCAGTGGCAGCCATGTTGTTTGGCTGGTTGGCTTTGTTGAAAATCACACCCGCGACGTCCCTTAAAACCCAGGCAGCCGCGCTTTTGCTATTGGTCGCGGGGTCTCCTTATCTTCATCCCACATTGACCACTTCTGCAGCGTCGGCCAATATTTTTCAGCAGCAATACCAGATGGGTCGGTTTGCGAAGGATTTTTTCCCGGCGCGGGTCGCGGTCAATGATCTGGGTTATGTGGCTTACGGAAACAGTAATTATGTCCTTGATTTGTGGGGGCTCGGCTCGGAAGAAGCGCGGCGTCTCAGCCGTTCCAATCAGTGGACGCCAGAGCTGCTGGACGAGATCACAAAGCGCCACGATATTCGCTATGCAATGATCTACGATGCCTGGTTCCGCGATGTCCCTGCGGAATGGTGCCTTGTTGGCCGTCTGGTGACGAGCAAAGTGACGAGTGCGTCGGACAACGTCTCTTTTTATCTCATCCAACGCGATCAGGACGTCGCTATGAGAGCGGCGCTTAATGCTTTTATCGTGGATCTCCCGGAAGGCGCAAAAATGGCTACTTTTGAGTGCGAGACGTCCTAGTGTGTTTCAGGCCAGAAGGGCGATACGATCAAGGCTGATCTGCGGTGCCTGCTTTTAGAAGCCGTAGGCAAGGGCGCGCAGCAGGCTATCGCCATAGAGCCAGGCCAGCCACGTACCTGACGCCAGACCAATCGCAAGTGAGGTGGCCGGTGCAACCTGATCTTCGTCTGAACGTCTGAGCATGTTTGATATTGCTGCGTGAACAATGGCCACTATCACACCAACGGCGATGGCGAGGCCCATCATCGCAACGCCCAACAGAGCGCCCATCGCAGGCAGGAGCGTGGCGGCTTGAAGATAGCGCGCGCGCGGATCACTTGCGCCGGTCCATGCGACTGTTGCGCACAAAAGGCCCAACGCGAAACCAAGAAGGCGCGCGTCGATTTGGCCGGTGAGACCCGTTAGTGCGAAGCCAAGCCCGAACATCGCCAGTACCATGCCAAGGATTGTGGCAATCCGGGGCGCAGGCACGGCCAGTAGAGCGATGGCTTGCAAGAGCCAGGCCACGATCAAGGATGGCAGCATCAGGTTTAGCGGCATCGTCAGGACGGCCCAGACGGCAAGAAGCAGGCTTGTGAGTTCCGGTGTCAAAAGGGTCCAGCGCAGGGGCGTGGCGCAGCAGCGGCTTTTGCCGCCAGCAAACACCCAGCTGAGGATCGGGATCAGGTCGCGTGCGGTGAGTGTTTTGCCGCAAGCATCGCAAAATGAGCGGCCATCGACGACACTTTTGCCACTTGCGGCGCGGTCGGCCCAGCATTTGAGGAAGGAACCGGTCATTGGCGACACAAGTGTCAGCACAAAGATAGCGGAGAGGTTTAGGGCTTCGAGAAATGTCACGCCGGTATCGCTCGTCTGTTTTGCCCCCCAGCGGGTCCGTTGTCTGTTGGAACGCCCCCAAGGGTCAAGCCGCTTGGGTCGATGGCCAAGGGCGCAGACGCCAAGCGTTGCGTATATGTCAGCGCGTCAGGTGTAAGTACCCATCGCGGCGGCCCGGATCGCACGGATGTTTTCACCGTAGGGTGCGGGATTTGTGGCGCTGCCGCCGCGAAAGACGGCCGAGCCTGCGACGAGAACGTCTGCACCGGCGGCGACCACGCCCGGCGCGGTGTTCGCATCGACACCGCCGTCGATTTCAATGTGAACCGGACGATCCCCGATCATGGCGCGCAAGGCTTTGATCTTGGCTGTCATATCAATGAACTTCTGACCGCCAAAGCCAGGATTTACGGTCATCACGCAGACTAGATCGACATCGTCGAGAAGTCCCTCAACGGCGCTTGCGGGGGTGCCGGGGTTGAGGGCAACGCCCGCTTTTACGTCTGCGCCGCGGATCGCCTGTAGGGTGCGGTGGATGTGGGGGCCGGCCTCGACATGAGCGGTGAGGATGTCAGCGCCCGCGTTGGCGAATGCTTCGATATAAGGGTCAACGGGTGCGATCATCAGATGCACGTCCATCACGCCTTTGATGTGGGGGCGGATTGCTGCGCAAGTGGTCGGGCCAAAGGAGATATTTGGCACGAAGTGGCCGTCCATCACGTCGACGTGGATCCAATCGGCGCCCTGGGCTTCGGCTGCGGCGCATTCAGCGCCAAAGTTTGCAAAATCAGCGGCGAGGATCGAGGGGGCGATTATGATTGAACGCTCAAAAGGCATAGGCAGGATCTCCGATAGACAATGTGTGGCTGACTTAACGCACACAAGCGCTGCTGACCAGTTAGGTTAAGTGGTTTGTGATCTTGGAAATGGGGCTTTTGGCTCTATTCTGTTCGGGACAGTAGCGGATTGGATGGCATCGTGGGACTTGATTTGGGCGACCGCGAGGGATTGCCGGAGGCGCTGTGTGTGTTGCTGCAGGATTATCCGCGCGATGCCTGGGAAAGTTCGGACAACTTCGGGGCGTTGATCCGGTTCTGGCTGGAACGCCACATCATGTTTCGTCGTCTGATGGTGGCATTGCGCGAAGAGACCGAGCGGGCGCTGGACGGCAATATTGAGCCAGCGGCGCTGGCGGGACGGGTGTCGCGCTATGGCAGCATGTTGGTGGGAGAGTTGCACGGCCATCACAATGTGGAGGATGCCCATTATTTTCCCAGGTTGCGGCAGTTGGATGGGCGGCTGGAGGCGGGGTTTGATTTGTTGGACAGCGATCATCATGCGCTTGACGGAATGATCGAAAGCTTCACGAAATCGGCCAATGCGGTGATCCAGTCTGCGGGGAAAAAGGCGGAGTGGGAACAGCGGGCCGCCGCATTTCGCACGGGTCTCATCGGGTTCGAGACCAAGCTTGACCGGAATCTGGTCGACGAAGAGGATTTGATCGTTCCGGTCTTGTTGAAATATGCGCCGCCCGACTTGATGTAGGGGTGTTTCGTGGCCCCACCGAAAAAAAAGTTAACGAATTTGCGGGCGCGGCCCAGATTTTGCCATTATTTTTTCCCAGTTTGGCCTCTTGCGGGCGATCTGCCGCCCGATTCTTTCAGACGGGAGGTCCAATATGGACATGCTGCCCCTCGTCCCGGTCGTATTGCTTGGTATCGTTTGTGTGTGGTTTTTATGGCCGGTGATCGTAGACCCTTTGACGACGCACCAACGCCCTTTGCGGCGTTGCGGTAGAGACTCTGCCGATTCCCTCGCTGATGGATTGTTCGGTGTCTGGCGTGATCAGGCCGAAAAAGTCGAGATGATCCAGCCCGGTCAACGGAGCTAGGCGGCGTCGCCAAGGTGCGCGCAGTGTTTGAGAAACGCTGATTCCAGAACGCCAGTCCATCCGCCGTCGTATCCGGTCCGGTTTTGCAGGCCTTTGTCACCAAGTACGTCAAACCCTGAATGGGTCAGCAAAAGCCGTGTGCCGTCGGCCTCTGGCTCAAATCTGACGTCGACCACGGTTGCTTGGTCTTCGGTGCGTCCGACATACCATGAAAGAACAAAGCGCACACCCGGTTGCCAGTCGGTGATGGTGGCCCATGCCCGGATTTCACCGTCCGAATTGGTTTCAAGAACACGCCCCCCAAGGTGCGGTTCAAAGGTGACCGTGTGGGGGTTTGTGCCGTCTCGGTTTGCGCTGATCGAGTGGGTGTCCAAAGGCCACCAGTCGGCCATGTGTTCAGTGAACAGTGCGAAAGCGCGCGCAGGCGGGAGCGGCACGAAGATAGATTTCTCAACGGGATCAATCATTTGACATCCTTTTCGATGGTAGCAACGTGAAGCGCTTTTGCTGTAAATGCTTGTAAAGCGTCTTCCCAAAGGCCGTCGCACCAGGCGCGCAGGTCGGCAATGGCGTCGGGGCGCAGTGTATAGATGCGGCGGGTTCCGTCCGGCTTTGCGGTTACGAGACCGGCGTCGCTAAGGACTTTGAGGTGCTGTGAAACGGCGGGGCGCGACACGGGCAGGGTGGCGGCAATTTCGCCAACCGGAGAGGCGCCGCCGGCGAGGTGTTCGACAATGGCACGCCGTGTTGGATCGCCAAGGGCGGCCATCAGGCCGGAAATATCGCTTTGGTAAGTCATTGCTAACCGTAAGTATATTCTTACACAGAGTCAAGCTTTGTGAAGTTTATTCGTTTGGTGTCCTTGCAGGTCTGGGGGGGCGCTACTAAGACTCTGGAAACATTCACGCGCTAAGACGACAGCGACGACGCGAAGGCAGGCAAAATGCACGATCCGGTAGAGACCTATATGAACCTCGTTCCCATGGTGGTTGAGCAGACCAGCCGCGGCGAGCGGGCCTATGACATTTTTTCGCGCCTCTTAAAGGAGCGCATTATTTTCGTGAATGGCCCCGTGCATGACGGAATGAGCCAGCTTGTTGTGGCGCAGCTTTTGCATCTTGAAGCGGAAAACCCGTCGAAAGAGATTTCGATGTATATCAACAGCCCGGGCGGCGTGGTGACGGCGGGTCTGTCGATCTATGATACGATGCAGTATATCCGCCCCAAGATTGCAACCTTGTGCGTCGGGCAGGCGGCGTCGATGGGATCGCTTTTGCTGACGGCCGGCGACAAGGGGATGCGTCTGTCGTTGCCCAATTCGTCCATCATGGTGCATCAGCCTTCTGGCGGCTTTCAGGGTCAGGCAAGCGACATTATCATCCATGCACGCCACACCGAACGGCTGAAGCGCCGGTTGAACGAGATTTACGTGAAGCACACGGGTCAAACGCTGAAGAAAGTGGAAGACGCGCTTGAGCGGGACAACTTCATGACGCCAGAAGAGGCAAAAGACTGGGGTTTGATCGACGAGATCGTCGAGAATCGCGGTCCTGCCGAAGAAACTGACGGTTAACCAGTCGTTACGATCACACCTAGATCAACAGCAACTGAATGTGCGAATTTGACGTTGTGCCTCCGTTAGCTGTGCCATAGGCTTTCGGCAAGGGGCATAAGTGACGCGACACTGCACGTCCGAAATCGGGCGGGTGGTCTCAACAGGCAGACGGCCGAGAAGGTATGTGATGGCGAATAATTCGGGCGAAACCAAGAACACCCTTTACTGTTCTTTCTGTGGAAAGAGCCAGCACGAAGTCAGAAAACTGATCGCCGGACCGACCGTTTTCATCTGCGATGAATGCGTCGAGCTTTGCATGGATATTATCCGTGAAGAGACAAAGACGGCTGGTCTTAAGTCCTCGGACGGTGTGCCAAGCCCTCTCGAAATTTGCGGCGTACTTGATGACTACGTGATCGGCCAGGCGCATGCGAAACGCGTGTTGTCGGTGGCGGTGCATAACCATTACAAGCGCCTAAATCATGCCGGGAAATCCGACATTGAGCTGGCCAAATCGAACATCATGCTTATCGGCCCTACGGGCTGCGGAAAAACATTGCTGGCCCAGACCTTGGCGCGCATTCTTGATGTGCCATTCACGATGGCGGATGCAACGACCTTGACCGAAGCGGGATATGTTGGCGAGGATGTTGAAAACATCATTCTTAAGCTGTTGCAGTCCAGCGAATACAACGTCGAGCGCGCGCAGCGCGGGATTGTCTATATCGACGAAGTCGACAAGATTACCCGCAAGTCTGACAACCCGTCGATAACCCGCGACGTGTCGGGCGAAGGTGTGCAGCAGGCGCTCTTGAAGATCATGGAAGGCACCGTTGCATCGGTGCCGCCTCAGGGTGGGCGCAAGCATCCGCAGCAGGAATTCCTTCAGGTCGACACGACGAACATCCTGTTCATTTGCGGCGGAGCGTTTGCGGGTCTTGATAAGATTATCGCGCAACGCGGCAAGGGCTCGGCGATGGGCTTTGGTGCCGAGGTGCGTGATCCGGATTCCAAATCGGTTGGCGAGTATTTCAAAGACCTCGAACCCGAGGATTTGCTGAAGTTCGGCCTGATACCGGAATTTGTTGGTCGATTGCCGGTTATTGCGACGCTTGAAGATCTTGACGAAGACGCGTTGGTTACAATTTTGACCGAACCGAAGAACGCCTTGGTCAAGCAGTACCAGCGTTTGTTCGAGCTGGAAGATGCCAAG
>JARFRG010000199.1 GCA_029287375.1 Boseongicola sp.
CTTCGACCAAAACGATGCGCATTTCTGCTCCCACGGGGTTTCTGCAAGCTTGACGCAAGGTTCGCAGGACACAAAGCCAGTATCAAGCGGAGAGAATAGTTCGCGCGATGAATGACCGCGGCGGGCTGCGATGGCTCAGAACCGCGCTTTTGGGAGGAAGACATGACTGACTTTTTGAACTTGCGTCAAACGGCGCAGGCGGTGCTTTTGGGCACAGCCGCGATGGCGATGGCCACGGCAGCAAGTGCTGACGGCCACGGTATCGATCTTACCGGCGAAACCGTTGAATTTGTGATCCCGTTCTCGGAATCAGGTGGTTCGGCGCGCTGGGCTAACTTTTACGCGCCTTTGTTGAGCGAAGCTCTGCCCGGCAATCCTGTCGTGGTTGTGCGGTATCGTCCGGGTGCGGGTTCGACCGCTGGTGCGAACTGGTTTCAGGAGCAGGGCACGGACGACGGCACGTTGATCTTCGGTACGTCGGGCTCAACGCAGTTCCCGTATCTGCTTGGTGATCCACGGGTGCGTTATGAATACAACGATTGGCAGGTCGTATTGGCGTCCGGCACCGGCGGTGTCGCGTATTTGCCGCCAGATTTGGCAGGCATGATGGATGGTCTGGATGCGACGGGTCTTCAGGGCACTGATTTTATCTGGGGCAGCCAGGGCGCCACACGTCTTGATCTGGTTGCGAACCTTGCCTGGGAAATGCTGGGCATGAACGTCGAGCCGGTCTTCGGTATCGAAGGTCGCGGCGATGGCCGTTTGATGTTCGAGCGTGGCGAAGCCAACATCGACTATCAGACATCGTCTGCTTATTTGCGGTCGGTTACTCCGATGGTCGAGGGCGGTCTGGTCGTTCCGATGATGTCCTGGGGTGCTTTGGACGGCGCGGGCAACATTGTCCGCGACCCGACATTCCCGGACATGCCGAGCTTTAAAGAGGTTTGCGAGGCGACACCGGCCTGTGCGACCGAAGGCGCGCAGTGGGACGCATGGAAGGCATTCTTCATCGCAGGCTTCCCGGCTCAAAAGATGGTCTTCCTGCCCGGAAGTGCGTCGGCTGACGTGGTTGCCACTTATGCGCAGGCGTTTGACGACGTGATCGCACGCCCAGACTTTGATGAACTCGCCGCCGCGACGTTGGGTGTGTATCCGCAGATGACGCGGGATGCTGGTCAGGCGGCCTTCAAGCTAGGTACGCAGGTGCCGCAAGAAGCGCGCGACTATGTCGTGAACTGGCTTCAAGAGAGCTACGGCGTTACTCTCGAGTAACTCTTAGTCAAGGCCCCGTCGAAATTATCGGCGGGGCCTTTTGCCTTTTGCTTTGACACACGGCGGGCCACCCTATGGACCTTCTTGCAACGGCGCTTCCGGCGCTTGGTGAAGCGTTTTCTTTGATCCTGCGACCTGAACAGATCATGTTTTTGATGGTCGGCGTTCTGTTGGGTTTGTCGGTTGGGGTGTTCCCTGGCCTTGGTGGCATCGCAGGCCTGTCACTGGTGTTGCCGTTCATTTTCGGCATGGATCCGGTGTCGGGTCTGGCGTTGATGGTTGGTCTTATCGCGGTTGTTCCGACATCGGACACCTTCGCATCTGTCTTGCTTGGAATTCCGGGGTCTACAGCCAGTCAGGCGACGGTGCTTGATGGCTTTCCGTTGGCCAAGAAAGGTGAGGCCGCGCGGGCATTGTCGGCGGCGTTTGTGTCGTCGCTCTTCGGTGGGCTTTTGGGCGCGATCGTCCTGACGTTCTTTATTTTAATCGCGCGACCATTGATCCTTGCGTTCGGCACGCCCGAGATGTTGATGATTACGCTTTTGGGCCTGTCGATGGTAGCAATCCTAGCCGGCCGTGTTCCGATGAAGGGAGTCGCGGCGGCCGGTCTGGGCTTGATGGTTGGAACTATTGGTGAGTCAGACGCATCGGGCAGCCTGCGCATGGCGAGCTACTCAATTCCCTATCTCACAGATGGCATTAAACTGGTGATCGTGGGTCTCGGTATTTTCGCGGTGCCGGAGATCATTGCTTTGCTGCGTCAGGACAGGGCCATTTCGCGCACCGGGGGGCTTGGCTCGGGGTGGATGCAGGGCATTCGCGACTGGATGGCGAATTTCTGGTTGTCTGTGCGCAGCGCCATCATCGGCGTGCTTGTCGGCGTCATTCCGGGGTTGGGCGGGTCGGTTGTCGACTGGATCGCCTATGGCTTTACGGTGCAAAGCGCCAAAGACAAATCGCAGTTTGGCAAGGGTGACATTCGCGGTGTGATCGGACCGGAAAGCTCGAACAATGCCAAGGAGGGCGGAGGCCTTGTGCCGACGCTGATTTTCGGCATTCCGGGGTCGGGGTCGATGGCGGTGTTTCTGGGCGGTCTTGCGCTTCTTGGCTATGATCCGGGACCGCACATGGTGCGTCACAACCTTGATATCACCTATACAATCGTGTGGTCATTGGCATTGGCGAACGTGTTCGGGGCGGGTCTGTGTATTCTCCTTTCGGGGCAGATCGCGCGGATCACGACGATCCGGTTCACGCTGGTTGCGCCGTTCCTGTTCATGCTGATCGCCTTCGCGGCGTTCCAATCAAGCCAGTCTCTTGCGGACCTTGCGATGCTGTTGATGATCGGTTGTCTGGGAATTTTCCTGCGTCGGTTCGAGTGGTCGCGGCCTGCGTTTCTCATTGGGTTTGTTCTGTCATCTCAGGCGGAGAGCTTTGCAAACCAAGCCGTACAGATCGGACGTATCCAGTTTCGTCGCGATTTCTGGCAGGGGATGGAATATATCTTTTCGCCCGTCACGATCGGCATTCTGATCCTGTTGGTGGTCTCGGTGATTATTGGTCTGCGTCAGGGCAAGCAAATCCTTGGCGACAGTAACCCGCCGACAGGGACCAAGCGCGCGCCGCTGATTTTCCTTTTAGCGGTCACGACCTACGTCGCCATCGCGGTTTTTGATGCCTCCACGATCAACGTGTTGAGGGACAAGATTTTCCCGGTGACTGTCGGGATTGTGACGCTGATCGCTTGTGCGGCGTTGATCGTGTCGATGATGAAAGAGCCGGAAACGGCGCCGGTCTTTGCCGATCTTGAATCGGGCGGCGAAGACGGCAATGCCCCTCATGGTCTTTGGTCGACGCTGGGCTGGTTTGCCTTTCTTCTGGGGCTGTCTGCTTTGATTGGCTTTGTGCTGGCCTTGTCTGTGTTTCTGGTGTCATTCCTGCGACTGCGCGCGGGCGTTTCATGGATGCGTGCCTGCTTACTGGCGGCGATTGGTATTGCGGTATTGTGCTTTCTCGGAGGCACGCTTGGGCGTGATTTCCCACCGGGGCTTTTGCAGGACTTTGTGAACTTGCCTTGGCCGCTTACATGAGCCAGCGCGGGATACCATTTCACTTTATGCGCGGAGGCACGTCACGAGGGCCATACTTTGATCGTGCGGATTTGCCAGAGGAACTCGATGCCGTGTCGGACATTCTGGTGCAGGTGGTCGGGGCGGGAAATCCTCTGAACATCGACGGGATCGGAGGTGGTGATGCGGTCACGACAAAGGTCGCGATGATTAGCCCCTCGGCGGAAGAAGGCGTGGATATCGACTATTTCTTTGGGCAGGTGTCGCCGATGGAGGCGATGGTCGATTACGGGCCGACTTGCGGAAATATCCTTGTAGGCGTCGGGCCGGCAGCGATTGAAAAGGGCATGGTCGCGGTCACAGGGGACACAACGAAGGTCCGCATTCGGGCGGTCAACACGGGTGCTTTGGTCGAAGCCGTGGTGCAGACGCCAGGCGGCGTGGTGTCCTACGCGGGCGATGTTGCCATCGACGGTGTGCCGGGGACGGCAGCGCCTGTGGCGTTGAATTTTCTTGATGTGGTGGGGTCGAAGTCGGGAACGATGTTCCCGACCGGAAAACCGAAGGATGTCATCGGCGGGGTTGATGTCACCTGCATTGATGTGGCGATGCCGATGATGATCGTACGGGCGGCGGACTTTGGGATCACGGGCTATGAGAGCAAGGACGCACTGAACGACATGCCCGATCTGTTCGCACGAATGGAGGCGGTGCGTCTGGAAGCGGGGCGGCGCATGGGGTTTGGGGACGTGACCAAATCGGTGACGCCGAAAATCGGACTTATTGCGGCACCGCGTGATGGCGGGCATCTGGCAGTGCGGTATTTCATGCCATGGAAGGCACATCCGACATTAGCGGTGACGGGATCCCAGTGCGTTGCCGCTTGCGCATTGGCCTCTGGAACGGTGGCCGAGGGCCTTGCGGTGCCAGCCGACTTGGGGCCGGCGGTGATCCGTCTGGAGCACCCTTTGGGCAAGATGGAAGTGACGGTGGATTTCACGCGGGACGGACATGTTCTGAACTTTCGCTCGGCGGGTGTTGTGCGAACGGCGCGGATGATTGCGCGCGGCGAGGTCATGGTGCGCGCGGATGGCAAGTGATTTGAGTGGCGGCGGCAAGCTGTTCGACGCTTTGGCAGCGGCGTTTCTGCGGGAGGGCGTTACCACCTGTTTTGCGCTGTTGGGCGATGCCAACATGAACTTTGCGACGCGCCTTGGCGAAGGCGGCGCGCGTATGGTCTATGTGCGCCACGAACACTGTGCGGTCGCCGCGGCGATGGCATATGCGCGCAAATCCGGAGAGATCGGCGTGGCAACGGTGACATGTGGTCCGGGGCTGACGCAGGTCATGACGGCATTGCCTGCCGCAGTGCGTGCGCATTTGCCTTTGGTAATTTTCGCGGGCGAGGCTCCACTTAAGTCCGCGTGGTACAATCAGGCGATTGATCAGGCACCGTTCGTTGTTGCGACCGGGGCGGCGTACCACGCGCTGCATCACCCGGAAACGATGATCACGGCGGTGCGCGATGCGTTTTTGCAGGCCGCGCGCGAGCGGCGTCCGGTGGTTCTTGGCGTGCCGTTCGATCTGCAGAACCTGGATCTCGAGGATGGTGACGCGCCAGTGACGGCACGGGATCTTGCGCCGCATGTGTCGCCTGTTCCCGTGAATGTCGACGATGCGGCGCGTGCAGCAAAGATGATCGACGGCGCTGGGCGCGTGGTCGTTATGGCAGGCCTTGGTGCGGTCGAGGCCGGGGCAGAGGACGCCTGCCGTGCATTGGCGGCGCGCTGCGACGGGTTGCTTGCGACGACGCTTCCGGCGCGAGGGCTGTTTCACGATGAACCGTTTTCAATCGGTATTGCGGGCGGGTTTTCGACCGAAACCGCGC
>JARFRG010000230.1 GCA_029287375.1 Boseongicola sp.
AGGGCCGCGCCCAAAGGATGGTCCGGCCCCGACTGCACCTGTTGCCCGACCCGCGCCCGCTGCGCCAAAGACGGCCGGAACGACGACGCCGGTAGATTGGAACGATGATCCAAAGCCACGCGCGAAAAAGCCCAAACATGCCGCCAAGCAGGCTGCCCCCTGGAAGCGCAAGAAGGACGATCACAAGCCCGCCGAGGCCCCAAAGGCCGAGCCGTGGAAGCCACGCAAGTCAAAGCCGAAACCAGCCGCGGCCGGGGATAAACCCGACAGGGCGCGGTTTGATCGTGGCGGCAAGACACCTGTGGGAAAGCCATCGAGCAAGAAGAATCGCGCGCGTTTGGCCGCCAAGAATGCGGCCGGTACAGCAGCACCACGCAAGCCGAAATCAGACAAACCGCGCTAGGGTTGTCTGATTCCGGGGGGCGGCTTTGCACCGCCTCCGGGAGAATTGTGTGCGGGCCTAGGTTTCGCCCATCAAGACAGGATCAAACGGGTAGGTCGTCAGGTTTTCAAAGCCGTCTTCGGTCACAAGCACCTGATCTTCCAGTTTGATTGAGAAATCCCCCCCGACTTCGCCGGCCAACACTTCGACGCAAAGGACCATGCCGGCTTCGAGTTCATAGTCAAACGCGCCCGGCACCATTTTGTCGGGATAAGCGACAAGTGGCCATTCATCACAAAGCCCGACCCCGTGCATGAGGCAGCCGTATTTCTGAGCTTGAAATTTGTCGTGGAGGACGTGGGTGTTGCGGCACATGTCTTCGATCCGCGCACCGGGGCGGATCATTTCCATGTTGGTCATGATGTGCTCGTGGGAGTGTTTCATCGCGTCGATCATGTCGGGGCGTGGTTTCTGATCACCGATCCACCACGTCCGCGAAATGTCGACGCAAATGCCGTAGCTGCCGACCAGGTCGGTATCAAACGCGATGATCTCGTTGTTTTGGGTGATGCGCGGGCCGCATTCCTGAAACCACGGGTTGGTGCGCTGGCCCGACGCAAGGAGCCGGGTTTCGATCCATTCACCGCCGCGCTTGATGTTTTCGGCGTGCAGCACCGCCCAGATGTCGTCTTCGCTGGTATTGCCAAGAGGTACGTTGGAACGTGCGAAATCCTCCATCGCGTACATCGCCGATTCGCAGGCGTGCGAGGCGCAGCGCATGGCTTTGATTTCGTCCGGGCCTTTGATGCCGCGAGCTTTTTCGGTGACTTCTTCGCCTTCCATGACGTCGATTCCAGCGGTCGTCAGGGCGCGATAGCCGGGGATCATGATTTTGTCGACGGCGAGGCGGGTGTTGGTTCCGGCGTGTTCGCGCATCAATTGCTTGACCTCGGCCACAAACGCTTCGGCGGTGTCATCGATTTTATCGCCTTTGGCGAAGTAGTACATTGATGCACCGCCCCGGACTTCGCGCACGAGGGGATTGAACGACGACAGGAAGGGCGCGTTTTTGTAGTCCCAGATCACCATGTAGCCGTCGGCGCAGATGAGGACGGCACGGAATGGGTTGTGGGTGTTCCACAGTTGCATATTCGTGCTGTCGGTCGCATAGCGGATGTTGAGCGGGTCGAACATCAAAAGGCCGCCGTAGTCACGGTCGACGATGTGTTGCGTCAGACGTTCCCAGCGGTAACGGCGCATTTCAGCAAGGTTAGGGAGTTCGAGACCGGCGGCTTCCCATTCGCGAAAGGCGAGTTGTGTCGGGCCGATTTCGATGCGGTTGGCGTCGTTTGGAGATCCATCGCCGAGGGTTGCCCCCCGGGTTGGATCGATCTTGCGGGTTTCGCTGAAGTGACGGTTCATACGCGGTCCTCCCTTAGCGTCAGGATTGTCGGTTGGGGCGCAGTCGTCAGCCGCGAAACCGACATGGAACGACATCATCTGCGACACGGACTGGCGAAGGCGCCGCGAGCGGTCTAAGTCCTTTAGTATGAGTGATATCTTGCAAAATGCGCTGCCCCAGGCGCCGTGGTCCAAGCCCCAGACCTGGCGGATGCCGGGGACACAGGCATTGGATCCGGCGACCTGGCTGGTTGTGGACGATGCCTTTGGTGCGCAGATGACGCTGCGCGAGACGTTGATCGAGACGCGGCTTGGCGAGGTACATGATTTGCGCCCCGAAGGACGGGCCGCTGCGGTTGAGTGTCTCGATCATGTGCTGGCGTTTCTGGCCCGGCAGCCGGCCTATCGCGTGGCAGATAATGCGATCTTGCGCCCGGACGGCGTTGAGGTTGCGGTGGATCGCGACGCCCCTTTGGTCACGCTTGGTCGGCTCATTCAGGAAGATATCTGTCTGATGCAGCCAGGGCCGGACGGGCACATTCTGACCGGGGCGATGTTGTGTTTTCCGGCCAGCTGGACGCTTGAGGAAAAGATCGGCAGGCCGCTGGTGCGTATTCATCGCACGGTTCCCAAATATGATGTTGATACCGCGCGCCGGGTGCAGCGGTTGTTTGATGGTATTCAGGTCGGGCGTCCGATGTGGCGGGCCAATGCACATCTAAGCGCGTCACCCGCCCTTTTCGCGCCAAAGCGCGAGGCCGATACCGACCGCGCGCAGGGGTCGGACGCGCGTTACTTGCGGTCAGAGCGCCAGACCCTGATGCGCCTGCCTCTGAGCGGGGCGGTCGTGTTCGGAATTCATACGTATATGGTTCGGATAGAAGATTTGACGGACGTTCAGCGCGCCGGCTTTCAAGCGGCGCGCCGGACTTCCGCAGGCTAGGCGATCAGAGGAACTGAAGCAGATCGCCTGCGCCGGGGGTTTGGGACAAGGCCATCGCCATCCCGGTCAGCGCGATGACATGGGCCGTTGTGCGCAGGTTTTCCCCAAAGAAGATGTTGAAGAACAAGAGGGCAAGACCCACCGGAAGCGCGATAACGATCACGATCAGGTTCATGACGTAAACGGTGGCACGGGCGACCCAGCTTTTGTTTTCTGCCCGGCGTTCCGGGTCGAACACGTCGTCCATGGCCGAGCTGTGCGTCAGCGTGATAGTGTCCGAGGCAAAGATGCTACGCGTGTTGCGCCGTAGTCGGTCCTCGGGGGGTTCAAGTTCGGGAAGTGCATCTTTCGCCGTCCAGAAATCGTCGAGCGGTTCGACGAGGGACGGTTTGGCAGATACACGCGAGATTTTCAGACCAGCGATGCGATGAATTCTAGTCATGTCCAAAAGCGCTTGTCGCGCCCCCTTCCTATCCAAAGCCCCATGCCTTGGTGATGACAGAAAGGTGGGAGCCGAATGTGAAGAGATTGCGGCGGGTATAAGGCAGATCGGTCAAATTTTATCAAACGCGCAAAGACCCGCCGACACTCGGGGAAGAGCTTGCGACAATCCTTGGGCGGTGCGGGTCATTGTCCCGGATATGTGACATTCAAGAGAAAGCAGGACCGAGTCTGAAATACAACGAACGGTTCAAAAAATTCGTCCCAACGTATCTTGGCGAAACAAAACTATGCGGTAGTGTGGGACCACGCACTTTCAAAGTGTCTCGTATGAACCAACTGTAAGAGGTCCAGTCAGGATGGCAGGGAAATTTGAAGTATACAAAGACAAGGGCGGAGAGTTCCGCTTTCGTCTGAAGGCCGGCAACGGTCAGGTGATTTTGGCAAGCGAGGGCTACAAGCGTAAACCAAGCTGCATGAACGGCATTGAATCGGTGCGCAAGAATTCCGCGTCAGATGCGCGGTTCGAACGCAAAGAGTCGAAGTCGGGCAAGCCGATGTTCAATCTGAAAGCCACCAACGGTCAGGTGATCGGCACGTCTGAGATGTATGAAAGCAACTCGGCCTGCGAAAACGGCATTGCGTCCGTGGCCAAGAATGCACCTGATGCAAAGGTTGACGACCAGAGCGCGTAAGCCTTTGGTCGTTTGGAAATTGGAAAAGCCCTGCCCGTGCGGCGGGGCTTTTCTATTTCGTGCTACAGCGCGACCCGTGTGGCCTCGCCGCTTTCGGCGGCAAGGCGCGCGGCGACAGAGGCGACGGCGAGATCTTGCAGGCCGACGCCTGTGCCATCAAAGAGCGTGATTTCATCGGCGCTTGTGCGGCCGGAGTGATCGCCGTTGATGACTTTGCCGATGGGTGTGATCTGGTCTTCGGTGAGCGCACCGGACGCAATGGCGTGCTGGGCTTCGCCAATGCTGATGGATTGCGCAACTTCATCGGTGAAGACCGTGGCGGCGGCGACAAGGGCCGGGTCGACCTCCATCTTGCCTTTGGTGTCGGTGCCCATACAGGCGATGTGGGTGCCGGGTTTGATCCAGTCTTTCATCAGAAGCGGTTCGAACGCGGAGGTGATCGTGATGATGACGTCGGCCTGCGCGCCGATCTCTTCCTGTGTGACGGCCTCAAAATCGAGACCGAGTTCCTTAGCTGTCTCGCCAAGGCGCGGCAGCATATCGGGATGCGGGTTCCATGCGACGACTTTTTCGAAGTCGCGTTGTTCAGCGGCGGCGCGCATCTGGAAGTGCGACTGGTGGCCTGCGCCGACCATGCCGAGGACTTTGGCGTCCTTGCGGGCAAGGTGTTGGATTGAGACAGACGAGGATGCGGCGGTGCGCACGGCGGTGAGGTAGTTTCCGCCGACGAGCGCGGCGAGTTTTCCGGTATCGGGATCGAACAGGAAGACGGTTGACTGGTGGTTGGTGAGTCCCTTGGCCATGTTGCCCGGCCAGAAGCCGCCTGATTTCAGACCGAGCACTTTGCCCACGCGGTCAAAGCCCGATTTAAATCCGTAAAGCGCGTCCGCATAGCCGATGGCTTCGCGGATGACCGGGAAGTTGTAGGCATCGCCTTTTGCCATGGCGGCAAAAACGGCCTCGACAGCCTCGAACGCGTCGGCGCGGCCAACGAGTTTTTCGCAGAGGGCTTCGCCAACGATCAGCAGGCCATCGTTTTGTGTATCGGTCATGGTTTGGGGTCTTTCTGTGCGGTGTTTTGGGAGAGGGGCGCTTTAAATGAAGCGCCCCTCATGCTCTCGTGAGTGGAGGGCTTAGTAGGCTTTGCCGCGTGCCGAGACGGGCCAGAGGGTGTCGACTTTGCAGTTGCGAACGCCGACATACCTGTCGTGGACGTTGCAGGTCGGGACGCAGTGACAGGGGTCCAGCGTTAGCTTGTCGTTATCTTTGAGGACGCCGTCCGGGTCGGGGACGACGCCGTGCTCGTCAGAGAATTTGGCGGAGTCGTCGTCGGTGCTGCCGAGAGTCGTTGGCT